>CAZNQC010000014.1:0-34728 GCA_964574825.1 uncultured Sphaerobacteraceae bacterium
TGGGAGCCATCACCAACCTGCGAGGGTTTCTCCCTGGCGTTCCCCGGCGATTTCCTGACCCTTTGACGACTCCAGGGTCGATACACTGAGGGTGAGCACTGGGGGCGGCGCATCGTGACGCTCCCGGTGGGTGAGGAGTCGCATGGATCCACTTGATATCGCCCGTTGGCAGTTCGGCATTACGACCGTCTACCACTTCCTGATGGTGCCCCTCACCATCGGGCTTGGCCTGCTGGTGGCTGGGCTGCAGACCGCCTGGTACCGCACCGGCAACGAAGCTTACCTGCGCCTGACGAAGTTCTGGGGCAAGCTTTTCCTGATCAACTTCATCATGGGGGTCGCCACCGGCATCGTGCAGGAGTTCCAGTTCGGCATGGCCTGGAGCGAGTACAGCCGCTTTGTCGGAGATGTCTTCGGCGCACCGCTGGCGATGGAAGCCCTGCTCGCCTTTTTCGTCGAATCGACGTTCCTGGGGTTGTGGATTTTTGGGTGGGACCGGCTGTCGAAGGGGCTGCATCTGGCGTGCCTCTGGATTGCCGTCATCGGATCGGTGATTTCAGCCTACTTCATCATCGTTGCCAACTCGTGGATGCAGCATCCGGTTGGGGTTGAACTCATTGACGGGCGGCCGCAGATGACCGATGCCTGGGCAGTGTTCACCAACAACACGGCCCTGGTCGCTTACCCTCACGCCATTTTCGGCGCGATCGGGGTTGGGGCCAGCTTCCTGCTCGGCATTGCCTGGTATCACCTGTGGCGGCGACGCAAGGACGGGATCGATACGGTAGGACCCGATGGGCGGGTGATTGTCGGTGAAGCGCCGGAGATTCCTGGCCGCGATGCGATCGACCACACCGTCTGGATCCGGTCGTTGCGCGTGGGGGCCGTGGTTGGCCTGGTCGCCTTCATCGGTGTGGCGATCACCGGCGATCAACAAGCCAAGCTGATGTACGAGCAGCAGCCGATGAAGATGGCCTCGGCCGAAGCCGCCTGCAACACGGGGTCGACGTTCTCGGTGCTGACGATCGGCGACCTCGGCACCAACGACTGCGACTCGTTGCGTACCATCATCGAAATTCCGTACCTCCTGTCGTTCCTGGCGCACGGTGACTTCGATACCGAAGTGCCAGGCGTGAACGACCTGTTGCCGGTCTACCAGGAGCGGTTCGGCACGCATTTGCCGGACGATCCGCTCTATGGCGATCGGGCGGGCATGGAGATCAGCTACGTTCCATTGATGGAAGTCACGTACTGGGGCTTCCGCCTGATGATCGGGTTCGGGGCCCTGGCCGCCGGTGCATCGGCCCTGGCCCTGTACCTGACCCGGAAGGGAACGGTGCCGGCATCGACCTGGTTGATGCGACTGGCCGTCGCGAGCATTCTGGCGCCCTTTGCCGCCAATATCGCCGGGTGGGTATTCACCGAAATGGGGCGGCAGCCGTTCGTGGTCGCACCCAACCCGACTGGGGTTGACGGAGTGCTGATGTTCACCGCCGCGGCGGTCTCGCCAGGTGTCTCGGCCGGTGAGCTGATGTTCTCGATCTCGGCCTTCACGCTGGTCTATGCCGCACTCCTGGTGGTCGAGGTACTGCTGCTGACGAAATACGCCCGGGGTGGGATCGCCGCCGCGATGCCGGACCTCGCGCATGGCCACGATGCTGACGATGAGCCTGGGGCCTCTGACGATGTCCTCGGGTTTGCCTACTAGGAAGGAGGTGGATGATGACCATTGGCCTGCCGGAATTCTGGTTCGTGCTGATCGCGGTGCTATGGGCGGGTTACCTCTTCCTCGAAGGGTTCGACCTCGGAGTCGGCATGCACATGAAGCTGCTGGCCCGGAACGATACTGAACGCCGAGTGCTGCTCAACACCATCGGGCCGGTCTGGGACGGCAACGAGGTCTGGCTGATCACTGCGGGCGGTGCCACGTTCGCCGCCTTTCCGTTCTGGTATGCGTCGCTGTTCTCGTCGCTCTACATCCCGTTGGTGCTCGTGCTGGGTGGGCTCATCTTTCGCGCGGTTGCCATCGAGTACCGGGGCAAGGGAAGCACCGATGCCTGGCGTAATCGGTGGGACTGGGCGATGGCGATCGGGTCCTTCGTATCGGCGTTTGGTGTGGGGGCGGCGCTCGCCCTGACGACGACCGGACTGCCGATCAACGCGAACGGCGATCGGGAAGGTGGCTGGTTCGCCTGGTTCAATGGGTACGCGGTGCTCGGTGGATTGGCAGTCGTCGGCTTCTGCCTGGTGCACGGCGCGGCGTTCCTGGCGCTCAAGACCGATGGCGACATTCGACGGCGTGCGCGGACATTTGCGGTGATCGCGATGCCCGTGCTGCTGCTCCCGCTCGTCGCCTGGGTCTTGCTGGTTCAGATCGACACCGGCAAACCGTGGGTCTGGGCCATCATCGCGGTGGCGGTGGTTGCCGTGATCTCCGCGTGGCTGAACCTGCGCATGGACCGTGAGGGCAGGGGATTCGCTGGGCTGGCGGTCTTTCTGCTGGCAGGGGTGGCGGCCATCTTCAGTAGTGTGTTTCCGGTCGTGCTGCCGTCGACACTGGATTCGGCCTGGGATTTGACCATACATAATGCGTCGTCGTCACCCTACACACTCAAGGTGATGACTGCGGTGGCGGCCGTTGGTGTGCCGTTCGTCCTCGTCTATCAGGGCTGGACCTATTGGGTGTTCCGCAAGCGTATTCGCCCCGAGAGCATTCCGCCAGCCCACCCCGTACGTCCCGCCGTGAAAGTGGGTGCAGGCGATTAGCGAGCAGTTCGACCATCCGTTCTCCGACAGCATCGACGGAGACCTGGCCCCGCCGAAAGGGTCCTCTTCCCGATCTCCGTTCTCCGGGCTAAATTCTCGCGAGCGGATGACCTTGCTGGTGCTGGCGGTGCTGGCGCTGATCAACGCGATCGGCCTGGTGATGGTGGCCGAGACCCTGGCGCGGGGCATTACGATCGTGATCGGTGAGGCTGGATCTCTGCGGTGGCCCATGGTGCTCGGTCTTGGTGGGGCCAGCCTGCGTGCTATTGCCACCTGGGCCACGTCGATCGTTGCTGCGCGGGATTCGCAAGTGGCCCAGCAACGGGCACGACGCGATCTGGTGGGGCGGGTGCTCGCCGGCGGGGGAGCCGATCTGCCGCTGGGAACGGGTGGGCTGACGGCGCTGGCGACGACTGGACTGGCACCGCTTGATGGTTGGTACGGGCGGTTCCTGCCTGCGTTGGCGGCGACCATGGTGGTGCCAGCGTTCATTGGCCTGCGAATTCTGTGGGCAGACTGGCTGAGTGCGCTGATCATCGCGCTAACGCTGCCTTTGGTGCCGATCTTCATGATCCTGATCGGCCAGGAAACCCGAGATCGGGTGGCGGCCGCGACGGATGGGTTGCAGCGGCTGGCGAATCACCTGGTTGAATTGGCGCGGGGTTTGCCGGTGCTGGTCGGCCTCGGTCGAGCTGACGCCCAGACTGCCGCGCTTCGTGAGGTCGCTGATGCATTCCGAGTGCGGACCATGGCGACCTTGCGGGTGGCGTTCCTCTCCTCGCTGGCGTTGGAACTGATCTCCACGCTGTCAGTGGCGGTGGTCGCGGTCTTCATTGGGGTGCGGCTCGTCCACGGCAACCTCGACCTGCAGACCGGGTTGCTGGTCCTGATCCTCGCCCCCGAGTGCTACCTGCCGCTCCGTCAGATTGGTGCTGCATTTCATGCCACCGAGGACGGGCAGGAAGCCCGGCGGCGGGTAGTCGACCTGGTGGCGGCGCCCCGGGGTTCGCGCGTGCTGGGAGGATCCGATCTGGCTGGGGGTGGCGTTGCCGTGCGGCGCCTGTCCGTGACCTATCCGGACCGGATGGTGGCGGCGATTCACGATCTCTCGTTTCAGCTGGAGCCGGGCAGCATCACCGTTCTGCGCGGTCCAAGTGGCCGGGGCAAGTCGACCGTGCTGGCGGCGCTACTCGACCATCTGCCCGTGGGAGCGGTGGTGGAAGGAGCCATCTCCGGCATCGACCGGGAGCGGGTGGCCTACCTGCCGCAGCGGCCGGTGTTGATCGGCGATTCGACTGATGCGGAGGTCTCCCTCTACGCGACGGACGAGACGCAGGCTCCTGCTGCACCACATCTCGAAGCTGCTGGGGCGGGGAGTCTGATCGGCCGCCATCCGGCCGAACTCAGCGCGGGAGAGGCCCGGCGGGTGGCACTGGCGCGGACACTGGCCCGGGCGGCAGCCGGTGCGGATCTTGTCATCCTCGACGAACCGACGGCTCACCTGGATGCCATGCACGCGCAGCAGGTGGTCTCGGCTATTGCCGGGTTGAAGCCGGATCGAACCGTGCTGGTGGTGTCCCACGACGAGCGCGTGCTTCCATTTGCGGACCAGGTGATCGACCTCGGTGGGGAAGCCGGTTTCGTTCCGACAATGGAAGAGGTTGTAGCTCCCATGCCGGAGGACGATCGGCCAGCGCGGCCGCTCGATGCCGAACGACCGGATGCGGTCGCTGGCTGGCGCGATCTGGGGTTGGTGATCGGATCGGTGTGGCCGCGCTTCCTGGCGGCGAGCCTCGCCGGTGCAGCCTCCCTGGCGGCCGGGATCGCGCTGGCGGCTCTCTCGGGCTGGCTGATCGTCCGGGCCAGCGAGCAGCCGCCGATCCTCTACCTGCTGGGCGTGATCGTCGGAGTGCGGTTCTTCGGCATCGGCCGGGCAGTTTTCCGATATGGAGAACGACTCCTTTCGCATGATGCAATCCTCCGGGCGATGACAGACGTCCGGCTGCGGATCTGGCGAGCATTGGCAAGCCAGGGACCCGCGGTGAGCAGGCGACTGCGTGGGGAGCGTACGGTCGATCTCCTGATTCGGGAAGTTGACGTCGCGCGTGACCTGACCTTGCAGGTGGTGATCCCAATCGCGGCAGGTTGGCTGGTGGCCCTGGTGTCGATTGGCGCGACAACCCTGATCCTGCCGTCCGCCGGATGGGTCTTCGCCGGTGGACTCGCGGTGGCCCTGGCTGGGGGATCCGCCGTTTCAGTTCTGGGAGGAGGGGCGGCAGGCGTGGCCGAAGTGAAGGCTGGCTCCCGCGTGACGCGATTGGTAGGGGCGATCGTCTCCGCTGCGTCCGATCTCCGCGCGAATCGGGTTGAGGGTCGGTTGCTGGCACGGTTGGCTGACGCCGAACGGGAATCTTCACGGGCTGTGTTGGTACGGGCGACGGTCCTCGGCGGCAGCAATGCGCTGGTGCTGGTGAGTCTGATCGCGACATCTCTGGCGATGCTGGGGGTCGTAGCGGCAGATCGGTCGATCTCGGCCGGAATGTCGGCCGTGCTGGTGCTGCTGCCGTTGGCATTGATCGAGCCGGTCACGGGCGCTGTCGAGGCCGTGCAACGCTGGCCAGCCCTGCAGGGTGTGCTGGGCAAGCTCAAGGCGGAAGTTGTGGAGGGCGAGCGTTTCGCCGCGGAGGACCGATCCGAGGGCGACATCGTGTTGGCCGACCGGTTTTCCCGGCTGGCGCTTGATGACGTGACATCAGGCTGGCCCGGGCAGGCAACCCCGGTGTTGCACAACATCGATCTGGCCGCGCAGGCCGGGGAGTGGTTGACGGTGACCGGTCCGAGTGGTGCCGGGAAGTCCACACTGTTGTCGCTGCTGATGCTGTTCATCCGGCCCTGGCGTGGCTCCTATCGCGTCGATGGCGTCTCGACGGCGAACCTGGCGACGCCATCGGTGCGGGAACAAATCGCCTGGTGTCCGCAGGACGCCCACGTCTTCGACTCGTCGATCCGGGCGAACTTGCTGCTGGCGCGGGACCGGGACCATGCCCCAACCGACGAAGAGTTGATTCAGGTGCTGGAGCGGGTGGGTTTGGGCCAGTTGTTGGGTGAGATGACCCAGGGTTTGGAAACGCGGATAGGAGAAGCGGGCCGGGCGCTGTCTGGCGGCGAACGGCAACGCCTGGCGGTCGCCAGAATGTTGTTGACCGGGGCGCCGGTGATGCTGATCGACGAGCCAACGGCACATCTCGACGATGACACGGCCCGGCAGCTGATGCGCGACCTGCGGACAGCCCTGCAGGATGAACTCGTGATCGCCGTGACACACCGCCGGGCCGACATCGAACCAGGCGATGCGCGGCTCGACCTGGGCATGGCGCAACCGTAAGGTACGGTTCAGCAAACTTTCAGGTACCCACCGCTATACTCACCGTGGCGCCCACCTTCCATAAGGGGTGGATTCCTGCTGTTCGGTTTTCTCACAATCCGTACATTGCTCCATATCGGCACTATCCTGAGGCACCACATGACCAGTACACAAGCACCAACTCCGCCTGCCGGCCCTGGCGCGGAGCGAGTTCGTCCGTCGCTGCTCCAACGACTCACTGTTGGTGGCCTCGTGATGGTGTGCATCGGCACCGGCATCGGAATCGATCGCGTTGTCCTTGATTCGCCTCAGGCCGGTGCGCAGGACGATGCGAATCTCTCCGACAGCGATGCCTTCACGGTCCTGGAAGAGACCTACGACGTCATCCGCGGATCGTATGTGCGATCTGGCGATATCACCGACGAGCAACTCATTTACGGCGCGGCCACCGGCATGGTGGATGCGCTTGGCGATACCGGTCACTCGCGATTCCTCTCGCCGGAGGATACGCAGCGCTTCCTCGACAGCACCAATGGCGAGCTGGTCGGGATCGGGGTCAACATCGACTCCTCCGCGTTGCCCCTGCGGGTGATCATGCCGATTCAGGACTCTCCGGCCCTGGAGGCGGGCATCCAGGCGGGCGACGAGATCATCGGCATCGACGGCACCGACCTTCGCAACATGGATGACATTCAGGGGGCGTTGACTCTCCTCCGCGGCGGCGAAGGAACCACCGTCACGCTCACCATCGAGCGCGCGGGCGAGCCGGCGTTCGATGTGACGATTACGCGCGCGCGGATCGTGACCCAACCTGTCTCCTGGGCGATGTTGCCCGGTGATGTCCTCTGGGTCCGGATCGACCAGTTCTCGGCGGGCACGACCGACGCGCTGGCGACGGCCTTGCGTGAAGGCAAGTCGCGCGGAGCGACCGGTCTGCTGCTCGACCTGCGGGCAAATCCGGGCGGATTGGTCTCGGAGGCAAAGGGTGTAGCCCAGCAATTGCAGCCGGGCGGCAACGTGCTCTATCAGGAAGAAAACGCCGCAGGGGCCATCAAGCAGATTCTGGTTCCGGAAGGTGAGGGTGAATGGCAGGACCTGCCAATCGTCGTGCTGATTGACGGCGACTCGGCCTCCGCCGCCGAAATCACGGCCTCGTCGCTGGAAGAGAATGGCCGGGCGACGCTGGTGGGCGAGACGACGCGAGGGACGGGCACCGTGTTGATTCCGACCCAGCTTTCCGACGGATCGATGGTGTTGATCGGCACGGAGTTGTGGCTCACGGCAAACGGCGAGGTCATCTGGCATCAGGGCGTCGACCCCAGTGTCGAAGTGGAGTTGGAGAACACGAGCGACGCCGAGCTTCCATATATGTTCCCCGACCAGGTCGTGCCGCAGGACGTTTTTGATGCCAGTACGGACGTGCAAATGCTGGCTGGTTACCGTGAACTGCTGGGTCAGGAGTCGCCCGCAGGCTGATTGGTGTGGGAACATCGTCATGCCGCAGGGCGTTGTTCATGTTGGAACGCGGTCGGACGCATCGACCGGCATAGCCGTTGGCTGGCTCTGGGAGGCCATGAATGTGGATTGAACGCGAATCACTGCACGCTCACCGGGCGTGGCGCCAGTGGTGGAAGCAAATTGGCGTGGCGCTCGCACTTGTGCTGATGTTCGTCAGTGGTGCCGGGGTTGGACATTGGGCTGGAGGAGGGACCGTCAGCGGTTCCCAGCAGCACGAAGATCTCGAGGATCTGGAAGCCTTCGAGACCCTGGCGGACACATACGATTACATCCGCGAAATGTATGTCGGTTCAGATGACATCACCGACGAAGAACTGATCTACGGCGCCGCTACCGGCATGATGGACGCGCTGGACGATCCTGGACACTCGTCGTTCATGAACCCCGAAGACGCCGATGACGTCCGGGAAGCGCAGACTGGTTCGTATGTCGGCATTGGCATCAGTGTTGATCCCGAGCAGTTGCCGCTCCGTATCGTCTTCCCATATGAGGGGTCTCCGGCGCACACGGCCGGCATTCTGCCCAATGATGTCATCATCGCCATCGACGGCCACTCCTACGAGGAATTCACCTCGGTCGAGGACTTCCGCGATCTGCTCGGCGGCGAAGAAGGCACCGACGTTGAGCTGGAACTTCGCCACTATGGCGACGCGGAGAGCTACACGGTGACCGTGACCCGCAGCAGGGTCGAGATCAACACCGTCTCATGGGCGATGTTGCCAGACGACGTGGTCTGGATCCGGATTTCGAGCTTCGACGAAGGCACCTCGCGCGACTTCAAGCGCGCGATCCGGCGCGCCGAGCGACTTGGGGCCGAGTCGATGATTCTCGACCTTCGTGGCAACCCCGGTGGCTGGGTATCCGAGCAACTGGCGGTGATCGGTCAGTTCGTGCCAGCCGGCACGCTGGTGGTGACGGAACAGGATGCCAACGGGAACGAGGAAGAGCGCCTGACGAAGGAAGAGAAGGGTCTGTGGCTGGAGAAGCCGCTGGTGATTCTCGTCAACGGTGACTCGGCTTCCAGTTCGGAAGTGACGGCTGCGGCCCTGGCCGAAAACGACCGGGCCGTGACGATTGGGCAAACCACCTTTGGCACCGGCACAACCATCATCTACATCGACCTCGATGATGGATCGATGCTGTCAATGGGCATCCTGACCTGGGTGACCCCTGACGGCAACGTGCTCTGGCGTGTGGGCTATACCCCGATGATCGTGGTGGAGAATGAGCCCGGCGCACCGGCCTCCCTGCCATACCTGATTGGGTCGGACCTCGACATGGACGCGCTCCTGGCGACCAACGATGACCAGTTGCTCACAGCCCACGAGGAGCTGCTCAAGTAGGACACGGCTGGAATTGTGCATCCACTCCAGCGAGCCCGCGGAAGCATGAACGTTTTCCGTGGGTTCGTGGAGGTTGTGAAGGCTGGATGCACAATTCCGCCTGTGGTGCGTGGTATGGTTTCGATTGGAGCGCCGGATGCAATCCCCCGTCGCTGAAACATCCGGACATCCGGATGAGCCAGTGGATTGCCGGAATGCCAACCGCAAGGAGATGGGACCCGTACATGATCTCTGTGGAGTCATGGCCAGATTCGGCTGTGAAATTGTGGACCCTCGCCCAGCGGTTCCAGAAATTCGTCCTGGTCGGCGTGGTTGGTTTGGCGGTCAACCAGTTTGGGTTGATGGCTCTTCACAGTATTGTGGGATTGAGCGTTCCCGTCGCATCCCCGTTTGCGATTTTCGCCTCCATGGTGGTCACGTTCCTGCTCAATGAAATCTGGACGTGGCAGGACCGGGGCCGAGGCCGGGTGATTCATCGAGCAATGTCGTATGTGCCGATCAACATCGGTGGCCTGGTGATCAACTGGGGGATTCTCTACTATCTGCACGAGCATTTCGGCATGCACTACCTGGTGGCCAACCTGTTTGGCGCCGGAGTGGCCGCAATCTGGAACTTCGCCCTCAACAATGCCATTACCTGGCGAGAGTGAGGTACGGCATGCCTTCACTCACGAGCCGCGCACAGCTTCCAGCTGGCCTTGTGGTATAACCTACGGCGTTGCGTTCGCCGGGCGAACGGGCCGCGTTGGCGCGCCCATCGCCAGCCATTGCACCGGACCATCCCCCACGATTTAGCGTGGCGAGCACAATTTCCGGGACAGGAAGGAACTCCACCAGATGCAGAACGGTCTCACGTCGAACGACGCCCCGGCGAGCACCACGGAATCGCCCCGCAACATCATCATGGGTGCTGGCCCCGCGGGTCTCTGCTCGGCTTATGTGCTGAGCAAGGCGGGTGTGAATGCAACGGTCGTTGAGTCTGCCCCGTTTGTGGGAGGGCTGGCCCGCACCATTCGACGCCAAACCGATCACGGCGAGTTCAAGTTCGATATTGGTGGTCACCGGTGGTTCACCAAGAACGAGGAACTCAACGAGCTCTTCCGCGAGGTGGTGGCCGATGAACTCCTGTGGGTCAATCGCATCAGCCGAATTTACTTCGATGGCAAGTTCATCGACTATCCGCTGAAAATCGGAAGCGCGCTCAAGGCTGTCGGGCCGGTCACGGCCGCCCGGGCAGTGGCCGACTATGGTCGGGCACGGGCCGAGCAGAAGCTCAATCCGAAGCCGATTCGTTCGATGGAAGATGCCTACATCGACCAGTATGGTGAAACCCTCTACAAGCTCTTCTTTCAGGCCTATTCCGAAAAGGTATGGGGCCTGAAATGCGACCAGCTTTCCGGTGACTGGGTGAACCAGCGCACCAAGGGCATGTCGCTGGTCACCGCGATCAAGGACGCCGTGGTGCCGTCGAAGGGCGAAGTCGTTTCCCTGATCGAACAGTTCATGTATCCGCGGGATGGCTTCGGCCGATTCTCGGAGCGGATGGCTGACGCGATCACGGCCTCGGGCAATGAGATTCGCCTGAAGAATGCCGTTGAGAAGATTGTGCTGGATGGCAACCGGGTGACCGGCATCCAGGTGCGGACCGAGAACGGCTCCGAATTCATCGAAGGCGAAAACTTCATCTCCTCGATCCCGTTCACCGTGCTGGTGAAGATCATGGATCCACCGGCCCCGGCCGACGTGATCGAGGCGGCCGATTCGCTGACCTTCCGCGACATCATCACCGTCAACCTGATGATCAAGAAGCGGCAGGTCACCCAGGACACCTGGCTCTACGTGCACGACCGCAACATCCTGTTCGGGCGTTTCCACGAGCCGAAGAACTGGAGCCCGGCGATGGTGCCGAGCGACGAGTACACCTCACTCGTCATCGAATACTTCTGCACCCGGGGTGATCACATCTGGAACATGACCGACGAGCAACTCGTCAACCAGTCGGTCAAGCACCTGGTAGAGGATCTCGACTTCGTGCGGCCGGACGAGGTGTTGGGTGGATTCACCCTGCGTGCGACCAAGGCCTACCCGGTCTACGACCTGGACTACCAGGAGCCGCTGCTCAAGATGAAGGACTACATCCAGAGCATCGAGAACCTGCAGTACATCGGTCGCGGCGGGTCGTTCCGCTACAACAACACCGACCACTCGATCGAAACTGGCCTGCTGGCAGCGAAGAACCTGCTTGGTGAGCAGCATGACCTCGAGAGCGTCAACGCCGACGACGAGTACCACGAGATCAAGCGGAACAAGAGTTCGGCTGGCGTGGTCTAGGCGGGACAGCCCAGGATGGCGGACATCGCAACGACACCTGACGAGGTAAGCGCAGGTCCCCACGAAGATGGGTCCGGAGCCGGTGATCGCCGGCTCCGGCTCATCGTGTTCGGCGTGCTGACGGTGCTCTGGATCGGCTTCCTGGCGTTCGGTCAGGTCAGGGCACGATTCTGGATCCGCAACGAATTCCAGATCGAATGGAAGTCGGTCGTCGGCATCTGGCGCGTGGCGATTGGGGAGCTTCCGGGCGGGGCCTTCATCCAGGCGCTGGTGCTGGTCTCGATCGCCATGGTGGTCGCGGGCGTCATCGGCTGTCTCTATTTCCTGTTGATGACGCCAGCTGAATGCGAACCGGATCAGGAGCCTTCCTGATCCGGTTTTTCGTGCTGCACTCCACATCAGGGTGCGGTCGTGCGCGGGTCCCTATTCCCGGCTGGAGTCCTGGTCCACTGCCGGTGGTGCCAGTCGCCCAATCAGCTCCTGTCCCGCGTCCGAAACCTGCCAGACCACCTTGCTGCCTCTGCCGTAGGCGGGTTTCAGCAGCCCCCGCATTCGAGCGCTGGTGAAGAGCATGTCGACGAACGGGTGCTGGAGTTCCAGGTCCTCCGCCAGGGCCCTGCTTTCCTGACCCGGGGTGAAGCCGCCCGCGCGGTTGGCAATGGCCGCGAGAAATGTTGCCAGGTAGGGATCGAGGGGGGACTCGTGCAGAGATGACGTCATCGTGCGGTATCCGATGGGTTGCGACGGGATGTAGCGAACGGGAGTGAACCGGCCGAATGGTTCGGGGTGCGCCGGCTCCCTGGCGATGCTACCGGAAAAGCGATGCATCGTGCCATGAAACGCTGTGCCAGCCGACCATCGCCGGCTGGTATGCTTGCCGCAGCAATTGGCCTGCCGCCAACCGGGCGGCCCGAAGTGGGAACCGTTTTCTTGACGTCATCAGTACACCGCGCAGCCGAGCTTGATTTCCGTTCACCCGGACTTCCTGGTGGGTCGTTCGTGGCCGCCGTCAACGACCGGCAATTCATGCAGCTTTCCGACCGGGGTGGCGCCAGCAATCAGATTGGCGATCGTTGGGCGGACCTGTGCGCCGTGGCAATCGACGATCAGCCCCCGTTGCGGCTGGCACGGACGGCGGCAATCGCGGCCGAGCGGGCGATGCGGCTGGACGACATTCCGGCGATTGCAAAGCTGGCATCCCGGGCTCAACTCCAGAATCCGGACTTCCTCCTGTTGGCTCCTGGTGACGCACAACCAGTGGTGTGGGCGAGTGATGCCAAGTTTTCGGTGGATACCGCTCGTTCGAAGCAGGTCAGCGTCGATATGCTGACTGCGCTGCTGGAGCATGGCGGAGAACTGGGGACCCTGCTCCAGGGCGTGCCGGCAGATGCCCGCTACCTTGATGGTACCTTTCTTTGCCCCGACTACCCTCTGACCCATTTGCTGCTTCGCGATCGTCGGGGACCGCGCCGGGCCACCGTTCGGATTGACGAGGTCCGGTTCGTGGCTGTGGATCCTGTGGAGTTTCTGGCTCCGCTGGGGCTGGCTGAACTCCGTTCCTATCTGACGAGCCTGGACGGATTTCCATTCGACCAGGATGACGTGCTGCTGGTGGGACTCTACTACTATCGCCTGGCGCGAGCGGCCGTTGGGTGCTGGCTGGACCAGGCGAGTCCGTTGCTGACCTTTCACGACGATCAGGTAGCGGTCGACGAAGCTGCGTTGCTGGATCAGGCGCGCCATTTGACGGGTGGCAGGCAGATGAGTGCCTGGGGCCTGCTGTTGCGCTGGAACGATCTTGCCGAGCTCACTCGCCAGCAGCGTGTGGCTCTGGATCGAGTGTCGGCGCCACCAATCAATGGACGCAAGCTGCGCGAGACGATCGAGGAAGAAGCCGCGCAGCGACAGGTGGTGGCACCATCGGGTTCCAAGGTGCGCAGGCTGGTCGGAGCCTGGTTTCGATCGCAGGTGCGTGACGAGTTTGGTCCGATCATGCCTCCCGTGCCCGATTTCGACACCGTGCTGGCCGATGTTGGAGCCTTCAGCCGATCGCTTGCCCCAGCAGCGGAGAAACGCACGCGGGAAGTACTCGAGCAACTGTTCGCCGAGGCGTTGCCCGTGGCCAGCGTGGAGCACCTGGACTCCTCGCGATAGGTCCGGATCCTGCACGAACAGACTCCGACAACCGCTGAGACTGAGCCTTCAGCCGGGCTGCGCCGGGATTCCCGTCGCTGATTCCTCCCACTTGGAACAGAGGACGATCCGCTCCAGGCGGCAAGCCGACGCCACGGCTGGCATCGGAATCTCCCCATCCGAATGCGCGCGCAGGTGACCCTATGCAGACATGAGTCTCATATGCGGGTATCATTTCGGCGTCGTAATCAGTGAGTGCGCCGACCCGTTGTGGTTGGCTCGACCAGTCCTGGCGAGCCGGCCGGTTGGTTTCTCGGAAGAGGGAACATTCCCGGACGAAAGGGCATGCGAACCCGATGGCAGAAGCAGTTGCCGAAAATACCCTTGTGGATGTGACCGTCACGGTCAATGGTGTCAGTCGATCGGCGGCGGTGGAGCCGCGCACGTTGCTGGTGCACTTCCTGCGAGACAATCTTGGGCTCACTGGAACCCATGTAGGCTGCGATACCAGCCAGTGTGGCGCCTGTGTGGTGTCCATTGATGGTGTTACCGCCAAATCCTGCACAAAATTGGCCGTGCAGGTGGACGGGTGCGAAATCGAGACGGTGGAGGGCCTGGCCAACGGCGATGAGTTCCACCCGATCCAGGAAGCGTTCTGGGAAAAGCATGGGTTGCAGTGCGGATATTGCACACCGGGCATGATCATGTCGACCAAGTCGCTGCTGGAACGGAATCCCAATCCATCCGAAGCGGAAATCCGGCATGAGCTGGAAGGCAACATGTGTCGTTGCACCGGCTACCAGAACATCGTGCGCTCCGTGCAGCGCGCGGCTGAAATCATGAGTGATACCAGCGCCGACTAGCAGGCGCATTGCCCCGATTCGGGAGGAGACGTCGTGTTCCCCACAGCATTTGCCTACCATCGGGCATCCAGTGTTGACGATGCCATTGCCGTGCTTGCTGGAAATCCGGAGGCCAAGATCCTGGCTGGCGGGTATTCGCTCATTCCGGCGATGAAGTTGCGGCTTGCCGCGCCGGGCCTGCTGGTGGACCTCACCCGGCTCGACGAGCTGAAGGGGGTCGAGGTCGGTTCCGACCAGGTCACCATCGGTGCGATGACGACCTACAATGAACTGCGGGATGCACCCGGCATTGGCGACCAGTTCCCCGGCATTGCCGAAGTGATCGGCGTCATCGGTGACCAACAGGTCCGGGCAAACGGCACCATTGGTGGATGCCTGGCGCACAACGATCCTGCTGCCGACTTTACTGCCGTCTTCCGCGCCCTTAGGGGCAGTGTCGTTGCCCAGGGGCCGAATGGTGAGCGCACCATTGGCGCGGACGAGCTCTTCGTCGATCTCTGGACCACCTCGCTGGAACCGGAAGAGGTCATCACCTCGGTGATTCTGCCAATTCCGGCGGCGGGCACGGTGTCGGGATATCTCAAGCATCAACACCCAGCCAGTGGCTACGCGATTGTCGGCGTGGCCGCCGCCGTGACGGTGGCGAACGGAACCGTTGCCGATGCCAACGTCGTGGTGACGGGCGGAACCTCGATTGCCACGCATGCCGAAGCCGCCGAAGCGGCCCTGACCGGAAACGCTCTCGATGCCGATACGATAGCCGCCGCATCGGCCGTGGCTGCGGAAGGGCTCGAGTTGAACCCCACGCCATATGCCTCGGACGCCTACCTGACCCAACTGGTCAAGGTGCTGACCAGTCGCGTGTTGACCGGGGCTGCCGGCCTCTAGCCGTCACTCGCGAACGATTCCGAATAACATCGACGCCCGAACCAGATCAGTCTGGTTCGGGCGTTCTGCGTTCACATCGGCGTGTGATATTGACTCCGCCTGAAGAGTTGTGAAATGTGGGGTGGGGCGGCCCCAGCGCGCATGGGAAATGTTCGCCAGTCGCCAATTGCTGGGGTCTGTGAGACCTTCCCAACGGGTGCCCAAGCGATCTCCCGGAGTCGGTGTGAGTCTAGAGAATGCGAATCACGGCGACCCAGACGATGAACTGGACCACCAGCGCCGCAGCAAGCACGAAGCGGCTTGCAAATCGGTCGATGGGTGAGGTGAACCAGGCAATCACCACGTTCATCAACGTGAATGCCGTTGCCATCGCTGGCAGCCGCCAGAGCGCGGATTCCGAGCGGAAGTCCTCCAGCACCCCGGAAGCGGAAACGTGGGTGGCGAAGTCAGGAGCCAGGGAACTGGCCTGGTTGCCGACCAGAATGGCCATCGCCAGCAGGCTGACGATCCCGGTGCCGATCAGGGCCAGCGCCGGGACATCGTTCACCAGGTCAGCATTGGCGATGGCGGACGGCATCGTCGGTCGCTTGATCGAAGGAACCGCAACCTGCGGCCGTGACCGGGGTTGGCGTTGCCGGGGTGGGGGAGCATCGTACTCGGAGAAGTCGTCCTCGTACTCATCGTAGGGGTCGTATACGTCGTCGGGTGCGTAGGCGGGTTCGGGTGCCTGGCGTTGGGGTTGGCGCCGCGGTTGTTGACGGGCGCTGGACGCCGCCGTTGGCCGGGCGGCCTGCTGATCGGTCAGCGTTGGCAGCTCATCATCAACGTACCGGGGTGCCTCACTGGCCCGCCGCCGTGGCGCGGGGGCGGGTTGCGGTCTGGGGTTGCCAGTTGGGCGGGTGTCGCCGGAACGTCCCAGCGATTGGCGAAGCCGGCTGAGGCCAGCGGCGGTTCCTCCCGGGGCAGGCGCCATACCGCCCTGGTCGACAACGTCGTCCTCATGGATGTCGTCCTCACGCCAGTCACCGCCATAGAAGACGTCATCTTCGTAATACACCTCGTCTGCCGGGGCAGGAGGCGGTGTGGAGCGGCGGCGTGGGGTGCGATCGCTGGATGACACGTGAACGCTTTCCCGTCTGGTAGGGGCGTGGCAGAGACACTCACCGGCGAGTGTGTTCGGAGCATACCATAGCCCCGAAAGCGCGCTCCCCCTGTGGAGAACATGCTTTCGGGGCTGGTGTCATTGCGCTACGGTGTGGCGCTTGCGGCTGGTGTCCCAGGTGTCGCCACCGGGGTCGCCGGCGTGGCCACCGCCGGAACGGTCGCCACCGGTGAGGCGCCGACCGCCGGGCTTGCCACGGGCGCCACCGGCGTTGCGTCAGCGGCCGGACTGGCGCCCGGCACCACTGGGGTGGCGTTGGCAACTGGCGAGGCGCCCGGAACGATTGGTTCCGGACCGATCAACGGCGGCGTTGGGGTCGGCGTCGTCGGGATCGGCGTGGCGGGAATCGGCGTGGGTGCGCCAGCCGGCGGCGCGAAGACTTCGGCGGTCGGGGTTGGGGTCGGCAGATCGTCGGACGAGATGTCGGCCGCTTCCTGCTGCTGTTCGAGCCACGTGGCGGTCGCATCCTGAATCGCCAGGTTGTACTGCGAGTCGGTCAGTGGTCGGTCCGCCTGCTTCTCGTTGACGCGCACGATGTGCCAGTTGTCGCCATCCTTGAATGGCTGGCTGATCTCGCCCGGACTCAGGGCGAACGTGGCGTCCGCAAACGTCGGCGAAACCTCGAGCCGGGTAAACCAGCCAAGTTCACCGCCCGTGCTGGCAGTCTGGGCATCTGTCGAATTGGAGCGGGCCAGGGCCGAGAAATCGGCGCCGTTCGTTGCCTGGCTGTAGAGCTGGTTGGCCAGATCTTCCGTGGCAACCATGATGTGCTGCGCGTTGACCTGTTCGGCCGTTTGCGACACCTCATTGGTCAGCTGGGCGGTCACCAGCTCCCGGGCAAGACGTGGCTTGGCCCAAAGGTTCAGGTATTCCTCGCGGTTCAGGTGAGCGTCCTCGAAGACTTCATCCTCGAAGATGTCGAACTCGGCATTGGCTGCCTGCAGGGAGTCCTGCATCACCTGCGGATCCGGTGTCCCTTCCGGGGTCGCCGCGATGGGAGTTGCAATCGGGGTGCCGTCAACCACTGGGGTGGCCGCGATTGGGGTCGCACCCGGGGTGGCGCCTTCGACGACCGGCGTTGCGACTGGCGTGCCCATCGCAATGGCATTCTGCGTCGCGGCGGCATCGGCGGTTTCCGTGGCAGCCTGCGCTCGCTCGGGAATCATGGTAGGCGAGGGAATTGGCGTGATCAGCGGCGCGTCAGGCGGAGCGAACTGGTTGAGCGCATAGGTTTCCACGTCCTGGTCGGAAAGCGTGATTCCCATCGCGTCCGCGCCATCGAGATAGAGCTGGTCATCCACCATTTGCTGGAGGGTGACGCCGCTGACATCGGTGCTGCCCCAGACATCTCCGCGCTGGGCGTCGAAGCTGGCGGCGAACTGCAGGAACTGCTGCTGCTGTTCGCCTTGAACCTGACCGGCAAACGACTCGTACTGGCGAGCCTGGTTGTAGAGAGCGAGGGACTGGTACTGCCAGTAATCCTTGCGGGTGATCTCCTGGCCGTTGACCGTGGCCAGCACCTGGTTCGGCTTGATCATGTACTCGTAGACGGCCCCGACGCCCAGGATCAGAACGATCAGGGCCGCGGCACCAATCATGCCGAGCCTGAACAATCGCTGGTTGTGGGCCTCCTGGTCCCGCCGGCTGAGCCTCCGGGCCGATGCGCCCGAAGAGGAACCGCCGCCGACCTTTTGCCGGATCGAATCAAGCCGGTTCTGGTTTGGTTTCATGAGTGCTGGCGCCTTCGTGTCGTGGGCCGGGGAGCCCGTGTGCCACCGCATTGGGTCCCGGGTGTGAAACGCAAACGGCGCGCCCCTCCAGCTTGCTGGAATTTGGCGCGCCGGAGCGATCGTCCATCAACCTGATTGTTCAGACGATCCCACTGCGAAACTAGTTCCGCTCGGTGGGGCCAGTGAATGGCAGCAGGGCCATGTAGCGGGCGCGCTTGATCGCAACAGTGAGCGAACGCTGGTGCTTGGCGCTGGTGCCCATCTTGCGGCGCGGCTCGATCTTGCCGCGCTCGCCGACGTGACGGCGGAGGCGGGCGAGATCCTTGTAGTCAACGTGCTCGACGTTGTCGATGGCGAACTGCGACACCTTGCGGCGCGGCGTATAGCGACCACCGCCGGAGCGTCCACGGCCACCGCCGCCGCTGGGGCGACGTCCGCCGCCACCGCCGCCTTCACCTTCGCTGCGCTGGGTCTGCGGGCCGCCGAAGCGCGAACCGCCTGGACGTCCCTCACCGGAGCGTCCTTCGCCCTCGGCCCGTGGCGCGCGTTGTTCCTGATTCTGCGAGTTGTCGGTCATGATGCTGGTCTTTCCTTGTTGATCCTGGATGCCGGACTAGAACGGAACTTCGTCGAAGTCGTTCGGGGCGTTGTTGTCGTCGTAGCCGCTGCGGCGGGAACCACCTTCGGGACCGGCGTTGGAGCCGCCCGACTGCTGGGCCTGGCCACCGCCAAAGTTGCCCTGCTCACCGTCGCGCTGGCCGCCACCAACGAATTCGAAGTTGGACATGTTGATGTCGTACGAGATGCGCTTCTGGCCGTCGTTGCCGACGAACTCGCGGGGTTCGAACGAACCTTCGACGTAGAGCGTGCGGCCCTTCGCGATGTAGCCCTGCTGGGAGAGCTTGTCGATGCGATCGGCCAACCGGTCCCAGGCCGAAACCCGGTACCAGGTGGGAGGAGCTTCGTCGTTCCGGCCCTGGCCGCTCCGCGGACGTGGGTTCACGGCGATGCTGAACGAGACAACCATGGTCCCGCTTGGGGTATAGCGCGTTTCCGGATCCTGTCCAAGATTTCCGAGGACGGCGATTCTGGCGAAGGCCATGGTTCGACTCCTGACTACTTCTCTTCTTCAGTCTCGGCGGCGGCTTTCGCGGCAGCAGCGGCAGCGCTGGCAAGGTCGGAACCCTGCTGCGAGGCCGGAGCACGGAAGCCAGCAGCTTCGGCATCTTCTGCAGTCTTGAAGTACCACTCGGCGATGGTGCGGCCGTAGAAGCTGCTCTCCGGCGTGTGGTAGATCATTGAATCAGCATTGCCCTTGACCGGGTAACCCTCGGGCACGTTGTCGGTGCCGTCGCCCTTGACCGCACCGGCGAAGGCCGCGCCTTCCTCAGAGGATGCAGCACTATCGGCATCCTGCTGCGTGGCCGCGTCGACCGTCTCAGCGGGAGTTTCCTCCGCGACCGCGGCCGCTTCAGCCTCGGGCTCAGCAGCAACGGCGACCTCGGCAGCCTTCTCCGCGTCGGCGGCATCAACCACGGCCTCGGCGACTTCGAGGGTCTGCTCATTCTGCTCTTCGACCGCGGTCTCAACCACGGCCTCGGCAGCTTCCTGCTCCGCTTCTTCGGCGTCAGCACGCTCGGCTTCGGTCGGGGCGTTGGCGGCCTCGCGAGCAGCGTCACGTTCCTGCGGCGAGCCCCACTTCGGATCTTCGATCACGAGCAGGTGCCGGATGACGTTGGTGTCGAGCTTCAGTTCACGTTCGAGCTCGGTCAGGCTCGAAGGAATGGAGCTGAAGTGCCAGATGGCGTAGTAGCCATCGCGATAATCGGTGCCATTGAAGCGAATGGTGTAGGCCAACCGGCGGCGGCCCCACGGTGAGTCCTGCAGGACTTCCCGGATGTCGGCACCAATGCTGGTGACATACCCGCTGACGCGGTCAATCGCGCTGGTGAGGGCCTCATCGGCCAGCTCCGGAAGGAGCATGACCATCAGCTCATAATTGCGCGGCTCTCGAGGAAAATCAGCCAAACCTAAACCCCTCTCTGTGGGTTTCCCCCGACGTCGCGGGATCTGTCATCAGATCGATCCGGCTCGGAGGAGAGATGGGACGAAACTTTTGCTTCGTCGAACACACGAAATGAGCCCGAAAATCGGGCCACGCGGCAGTATACCACCTCCCGTTATCGCGGAAGGTGGTCCGAATGCCAGTTGGAATGGGGGTCAGGCCGCGACTTCGAGGGCTTCGGCCACAGTCAGGGTCAACCCGAGCAGATCGGCCAGTTCCCGCAGCGTGGCCTGGGCGGGCCGGATGTCATCGGAGTCTGGCGCCTGCAGAATGGCGTTGGCAATCACCTGTAGTTCCATGATGGCCATTGGCGTGTTCAGGTCGTCGCCCAGTGCGGCCAGGAACCGCTCTTTCGGCACCGAGACGTCAAGCACGCCGTCGAGACCGTACTCGCCGGTGCTGGCGGCTTCGGCCAGGGTGGCCGCGACGCCTGCCCAGTGCTCGATGGCGTCGTCGTCGTACTCCCAACGCGTGCGGTAATGGTTGGAATGCAGGTAGAGACGGAACGCGTCGGACGAATGAGTTTCCAGAACCTTGCTGGCCAGCACGAGGTTGCCGAGCGATTTGCTCATCTTCTCGCCCTGGTAATCGAGCATCGCCACGTGCATCCAGATCCGCACGAATGGTGTCACCCCGGTCGCGTTTTCCGATTGGGCGATCTCGGCCTCATGATGGGGGAAGATCAGGTCGTAGCCGCCGCCGTGGACGTCGACGGTCGGTCCGAGGTAGCGCATCGACATGGCGCTGCATTCGATGTGCCAGCCCGGCCGGCCTGGTCCCCACGGCGACTCCCAGGTGGGTTCACCAGGCGAGGCTGCTTGCCAGAGAATGAAGTCGATCGGGGCGCGCTTGTTCGGATCATCCGGGAAGTTGCCGCGTTCGTTGGCGATCGGCAGCATTTCTTCAGGAGCCAGGTGACTCAGCTTGCCGAAATCGGGATCCTTTTCGACCGAGAAATAGACGCTGCCATTGGAGACGTAGGCAAGGTCGGCCTCGATCAGTTTGGTGATGATCGCCTGCATCTCGGGAATGTGCTGGGTCGCATGGGTGTAGTGGTCGAACGGCAGGGCGTTCAGGTTCCGCATGTCGCGGAGGTACCGTTCCGTTTCCTGGCGGGCGAGTTCGTCCCAGGCCATGCCCCGCTCACGAGACTTGCGCAGGATGTCGTCGTCGATGTCGGTCACGTTCTGCACGTAGGTGACATCGATCCCCTGGAAGCGGAGGTAGCGCACGAGCACGTCGTAGGCGAGGAAGGTGAAGGCATGTCCGGCATGCGTGGTGTCGTAGGGCGTGACGCCACAGACGTAGATGCCAATGTGGTTGTTGACTGGCACGAGTTCTTCGGCCAGTTCGGACTGGGTGTTGTACAGCCGCATGTGGGTTCTGCTCCACCTGGTGTCGTCTAGAGATATGGCCCGGACATCGAGAGGGGAGTGCTCCGGCGGCATAACGATACCATTGAGAGTTGCTACCTCCAAGATACCGTTGGCACATGCTTCGCCAGCCCGAGGTGGCCAACCACCCCGTGCTATGATCCCGGCGTGGTGGGGCACGCTGATCCTGGGATATGGATGAAACCTGAACTGACCAACCTGCAACAACGAACTCGATGGCGCGGTGCCAGGCTGGCGCTCGCTGGCCGCAGTGTGATTGCGCTCTGCCTGAGCCTCATGCTGACGACCAGCGCGGGTCTTGCCCAGGACGGAACGCCTCCTCCACTGGCCGGTGAGGAGGACACGACGCTCCCCTGTTTCGATGGCCGCCTGCGCATTCGCGACCTCGACTCGGTCGACGATCAGATTCCGGCTGGCCTCGAACAGGTCTACGTGCTGGGTGGTGACTGGGAAGACGATGCCACCCTGTTCTCGCTGCGCCTCGGGTGCCCGTTGCTGGAAACCGGGATTCAGGTCGACGGCGTCTTCTTCTCAAAGACGGCCCAGGCCTACTACCACACCGCCACCAATGAAGTCCGGGCGACCAACAGTGACCCGGCCACGATTCCAATCCTCGATACCAGTCAGGGACTCGAGGTCAGCTTTGTCTATCGTTCCCTGATCCGCGCCGGCTTCAATGAGGACTCCCTGCTGGCGGCTGTGGGCGGCGTCACGGTGCGCCCCAGCACCGACGACCAACCATTTGGTCCACCCTCGGCCCCCAAGGGCGATGTCTATTTCCACGTGGCAATTGAAGACCGCGGTGAAGTGGTCGATCTCTGGATCGCCTCGCGGGATGGCAAGATTTACCAGTACACGACGGAGTAGACGGCTCACATTGCTGTCGCCGGCGAGACGATTGGAGCGAGACCATGTCGAATCGGCCAGTTTCCACCATTGCCGAAGTTGCGGAAGCCGTTGCCGCGGTGCTGCGCCAGGCACCTTCGGCCCTCCTGAGCGACTTCGATGGGACGTTGAGTCCGGTTTCTCCGACGCCCGATGCGGCGGTGGCCGCACCCGGTGTCGCCGAAATCCTGGCGGCGCTGGCGTCGAAGCTGGCCCTCACCGCGATCGTCACCGGACGCGGGATCGCCGATGCCTCACGGCGCGTGGCTGCGCCCGGTCTCGTCTATGTTGGCAACCACGGGTTGGAATGGCTGGCGGATGGTGAGCATCACGTCCATCCAGCCGGCCAGACGGCCCAGCAGGTGCTGGCCGAGGCACTGCGGGACATCGAGCAACGTCTGACGGCGCACGTCAGCCTCGACGGTGTGATCTTCGAGGACAAGGTGTATTCGGCCTCGATTCACTATCGGTTGGCCCCTGATCCTCCCGCCGTGCGTGAGGTGCTGGAACCCGCCATGCGCGAAGTCGCGGCCGAGTACGGATTCTGGGTATCCGATGGGAAAATGGTGTTCGAATTGCGTCCGGGCGAGGCGGTCAACAAGGGATCGGCCACGCGGTTGTTGCTGACCGACCGCGACATTCGCGCGGCCGTGTTTCTCGGCGATGACGTCACCGATGCCGATGCGTTTCGGGTTCTGCGCGAGATGCGGGATGAGGATGGCATCGCCTCGCTTTCGGTTGGCGTGTTGACGTTGGACACCGCGCCGCAGGTGATCGAAGCAGCAGATTACCTGCTCGATGGCGTCGATGATGTGGTGTCCATGCTGCTGACGGTGAACGATTTGCTCGAGAGCGCGCCAGGAGAAGCAGAATGAAAGTTCGAATCACGCTGCTGCTGGCCTGCTGCCTGCTGATGGTGCCGCAGATGCTGTTGGCCCAGCGAGTCGAAACACCACCCTGGCGCGCGCCATTGCCCGAGGCCCGTGCGACCGCCGAAATCGTGGTCGGCGATACTCCCTTGACGGTCGAGTTGGCACGGAGCCCGGACGAGACTACCCTCGGACTCGGGTATCGGAACGGCCTGCCGGAGGATCGCGGCATGCTCTTCATCTTCCCCGAGCCTTCACAGCGGATGTTCTGGATGAAGGGTATGCGCTTCTGCCTCGACATCATCTGGATTCTGGATGGCCAGATCACTGGTGCGGCCGAGAATGCCTGTCCGGACCCGGATGGCACCGATGATGCCGATCGCATGCGCTTCCCATCCCCCACACCGGTGAACTATGTGCTGGAGATGCCAGCCGGTTGGTTGGCCGAGCATGGCTATGGTCCCGGCACGGCGGTGGAACTCCCCGCCGGGCTTTGACACGGCCCAAAGCCATGCGTATACTTCGCCTCGTTGCGGGTGCGAAATTGCTTCGCGTGCGCGAGACATTCGGAACGGATCGTGGTCCCACCCACGAGTCGCATGGTTCCATGGGGCCGTAGCTCAGCTGGGAGAGCGCAACACTGGCAGTGTTGAGGTCAGGGGTTCGAGCCCCCTCGGCTCCACCAGATTCGAAGATGTAGCCCTGTCCGGTGACTTCCGGACAGGGTTTCTTCATTGCAGGCCAACCGTCTCCGGTGACGATGAATGCCTGGCCTGCTCGAAAAACGCCGTTGGCGCCTCCGAGGAATTGGCCTGCTCGGCGCCGGAGGCAACGCCGCGGGCATGCTCGCGAGGCATGCCCTGCACCGTGTCTTCCCCGTTGCGCTTGCACCTACTCCGGCATGAACTCCGGGTCGACCGGAACCTGCATCCCGATCGCCATGGTGTTGGTTCTGGCGGCAGCCGCGACCACAGCCCGGAGTTCGGTCAGCATGCCGTCGGTGGCGCCTTTCGTCCTGGCCGAAGCCGTGTGCGAGCGAATGCAGTACTCACACCCGTTCGCGATCGACACCGCGATGTAGATCAACTCCTTGACGACCGGATCCAGGTCGCCAGGAGCCATGACGTCCTTGAGTTCGGCCCAGGTTCGCTCCAGTTGGGCGGGATCATTGGCAACCACTCGCCAGAAATTGTTGATGAAGTCGGTTTGGCGCGTTTCGCGAATGTCCGTGAATACTGCGGCAACACGTTCGGAGGCGTCGTTGTCGGAAATCATGGGAACCACTGGTGGGGAGGACATAAGGATCACTTCCTGATGTGCGGGTTGGGTCGGTTGCTCCCGCAGTGTACCGTCCATAGCGTCCCGGGATGGCCGGGGAGATACTGCACGCATTCGCAGACTCAACGCAGGTTCCATTTTGCCCCTGCTTGTAGGGAAGACCCAGCCAGCCGCATTTGGCGACGTTGCATGGATGGTCTGGCTGGCGTGTGGTCTTCCGCTTCTGGCTGAACGGATGTGACCGGCACACCCAGCTCTGAACACGTACCTCGCCGCAGCGATGCTTGACCCATTCTGCCGCGACTTCCTATACTCACGCTGGAACAAGTGTGCCGCGGCCGTATCGTTGGCGCGTTGGTCCCGAATTCATGCTCCCAGCCAGGGAGTGGGCAAAGAGCGGAAGTAGTAGGCCCAGATCCTGCAGAGAGACGCCGGTTGGTGCGAGGCGTCGTGAATGGGCCGAACTCGTCCGGGAGCCTCGATCGGTGAACACCAGTAGCCGGTTGCGGAAGCCTCCGATATCAGGCGCCGAGCGGATCGGAAACCGCCACTCATTGCGGGTGGAGTCCGGTCAAGCAGGGTGGTACCGCGGAAGCGAGTCTCACAGACGCCTTCGTCCCTGATTCCAGGGGAGGAGGCGTTTTTCGTGCCTTCCTTCCATCTCCGTTTCGTTGTTGAGGATCCAGCCATGTCCGTGACCGCCGACCAGACCACCACTTCAGCTTTCGACGACACCCACGCCTACGACCCGGCCGCGATTGAGCCACGCTGGCGGGAACGCTGGAACGAAGCCGCCATCTATCGGGTGGATGACGACGCACCCGGCGACAAATGGTTCTCGCTGACCATGTACCCATATCCATCCGGCATCCTGCATGTGGGACACTGGTATGCGTTCGCCATCCCCGATGTGTTTGCGCGGCTGCAGCGCATGCGAGGCCATAACGTGCTGTTTCCGATGGGCTTCGACGCGTTCGGACTTCCGGCCGAAAATGCGGCCATCCGGAACAACATTCACCCTGCCAGGTGGACCTACGAGAACATCGCCGAGATGCGCCATCAGTACGACCTGATGGGCGCAATGATCGACTGGTCGCGTGACGTGGTGACCTGCGACCCGGACTACTATCACTGGAACCAGTGGTTCTTCCTGAAGATGCTGGAGCAGGGGATCGCTTACCGCAAGGACGGCGCAGTCTGGTGGTGCCCCAACGATCAGACAGTGCTGGCCAACGAGCAGGTGCTGGAAGGAAACATCTGCGAGCGGTGCGGTGCCGAGGTCTACAAACGTGACCTGGAGCAGTGGTACTTCCGCATCACCCAGTACGCCGATGAACTGCTCGAAGAACTGGATAACCTGGATTGGCCCGAGCGGGTCAAGACCATGCAGCGGAACTGGATCGGTCGCTCCGAAGGTGCTCGCCTGCAGTTCGAACTGGAAACGGGCGATACGCTGGAGGTCTTCACCACCCGGCCGGACACCGTCTTCGGGGCAACCTTCATGGTGATTGCACCCGAGCATCCGCTGGTCAACACCATCGTCACCGAGGATCGGCGTGCAGCCGTCGACGACTACGTCAAGGCAGCACGGACCAGGTCGGACATTGAACGGCAGTCGACCGACGAAACCAAAGCCAAGACGGGCGTCTTCACTGGCGCCTACGCCATCAATCCGGTCAACGATGAGCGGATTCCGGTCTGGATCGCCGACTACGTGCTGATGACCTACGGCACCGGCGCGATCATGGCGGTCCCGGCCCACGACGAACGCGACTTCGCTTTCGCCCGGGCGTTCGACCTGCCGGTGCGCATCGTCATCCAGCCAGACGATGCCGAGGCGCTGGATGGGGCAACGATGGTTGAGGCCTACGTTGGACCGGGCAGAATGGTGAACTCCGGGCAGTTCGACGGGGTGGTAGTGCCCGACGGGTTGCCGGAGATGATCGCCTGGCTCGATGAGCAGGGGCGCGGCAAGGCGGAGGTGACCTACCGCCTGCGCGACTGGCTGATCTCCCGCCAGCGCTACTGGGGCACGCCGTTCCCGGTGGTCTACTGCGAAACCTGCGGGATGCAGCCGTTGCCGGAAAGCGATCTGCCGGTGATCCTGCCGACGGATGCGGAGTTCCAGCCCACCGGTCAGAGCCCTCTGATCCATCACCCGGAGTTCCTCAATGTCACCTGCCCCGTCTGTGGGGGCAAGGCGCGGCGTGAAACCGACACGATGGATACCTTCATGGACTCCTCGTGGTACTGGTTCCGCTACACGGATCCCAGGAACGCCGAAGCCCCGTTCGATCCGGAACTGGCGAAGCGCTGGACCCCGGTCGATCTCTACACCGGTGGTATCGAGCACGCGATTTTGCACCTGCTCTATGCGCGCTTCTTCACCAAGGTGATTCGCGATCTGGGCCTGATCGAGTTTGGCGAACCCTTCCTGCGGTTGCGCAACCAGGGCATGATCCTCGCCGCCGAAGGCACCAAGATGAGCAAGAGCCGGGGCACCCAGATTGGTCCCGACGATCTCGTCGCCCGTCACGGTGCCGATGCATTGCGCCTGCACCTGATGTTCCTGGGACCATGGGAACAGGGTGGCCCGTGGAACGATCGCGGTATCACCGGCATGGAGCGGTTCCTGCGCCGGGCCTTCCTGCTGGTCTCGTCCACCGGCACCCGGGAACTGTCCGGGTCTGACCCTGGTGAAACCGACCTGCGTGCGTTGACGCACCGGACCATTCGCAAGGTGACCAACGATCTCGACGCGTTCCACTTCAACACCATGATCGCGGCGCTGATCGAGTACACGAATGAACTGATGAAGCTGCGCGAATCGGGCGTGGCCGAAACTCCCGCCTGGCGCAAAGCGATGGAGACCCTCACCCTGCTGATGGCTCCGGCCACGCCATATGTGGCCGAGGAAATGTGGTCGCGGCTGGGCAACGAGTTCTCCGTGCACCTGCAATCGTGGCCAGCCTACGACGAGGCACTGGTGACCGTGGCAACCGTCGAAATACCGGTTCAGGTCAACGGCAAGGTCCGCGACCGGATTGTCGTCGCTGCTGGCGCCCCCGACGAGGAGATGCTGGCTGCCGCCTGGTCGCTGGACAAAATCAGGGAGCACACGTCCGGGAAGTCGGTCGTGCGCGAAATTGTGGTGCCTGGTCGCCTGGTCAACCTCATCGTCAAGTAGCGATCGTCATCAACCTGACTTCCTGGATATGGGCCGACCGAGCACCCGGCTGGCCCATGTCTGTCCTGATCCTGGCTTCGCCTGAATGCTTGGGGAGCGGCGTTTGGTGGGCTCAGGACTCGGTGGGTTGGCCGCCGAAGGCAATTTCGTTGCCATCCGGATCGATGTAGGTGGTCTTGCGCATCCCGTTCTCGTAGACCTCCTCGCTGGATGGCGTGAGACCCCGTCCTGCAATCTCCGGGATTCGGGTATCGAAGTCGCTGGCGATGATCGTGACCACCGCCTGTCCAGCGGCCTCCGGTCTGAGAACGACGTACACGTATTGGTGCGGGCCGATCTCCCAGACAGCCTCGGTGTCATTCGGCAGGAAGGCCGGAGGACCACCGAAGAGCGATTCGCACCACGTCCTGGCCCGCTCGAGGTCGGTCACCGGGATGCCGGCGAAGAGGTTGGTCTCCATTCGCGTCTCCTCAGGCCTTCGCCCGGGCGTAAGTAACGATCATTGCGCCACCGGCAAACGTATCGACATCGACCAGCTTGAGATTCGTGCGTCCCTCCAGGTTGTCGAACAGGCGCCGGCCCTCATGCATGATGACCGGATGAACGATGATCCGGTATTCGTCGGCCAACCTGGCATTCACGAGGGATTGCACAAGGACAGGGCTGCCGAACGTGATGATGTCACCCCCTTTACCCCGTTTCAGCTTCCTGATCTGCGCTTCGGCGTCGGTGCCCGCGATCAGGGTCGGCGGCTCGAACTTCCCCCACGTCAGGTCGTCAGGCTGCAGGGTTCCGCTGACGACATATTTCGGGGCGGAGTTGATCTTTTCCGCAACCTGCTGGGTGGCGTCAGACACGTTGGGCCATGTGTCGACCTTGGGCCACTTTCGCACCAGGTCTTCGTAGGTGCCCCTGCCGAGGATGATGGTATCGACGCCTTCCAGCGATGCCATGAAGGTGTCGAGCGTGTCACCGATTCCGCGGCGCGCCCACCGTCCGAAGTCAGTCTCGTCACCAGCCGGTGGTCCGGTGACGATGTTGTTGGCAGTGCTGTGGATGGAAACAATGAGCTTGCGCATGAACTTCGCCTGTCGTCTTGCGAGCGAGTAAAGCACGAGGTTGGTGAGGAACCCCCATTGAGGAGATTCGCGGGAGACGGCAAAATCAGCTCGGCCGGAAGGGTGAGGCTACGATGACAGCACGGCATCCATTTGACCGACGCAGAGCCGCCACCCCGCTTCCATCCCTTCGTTCAGCATCTGGTCGAATCCGGACTGCGTTTGATAGGTGGAGGTGATCTGCATCCTGGTCATGTCGTCGCGGTGCTCCAAAGTGACCAGCACGGTCGATGTCGGATGCTCCTCTACGTTGTTGCCGTCGGTATCGGCGAAACCATCAATGAACTCAAGCTGTGAGGGGGGAGCCACGGAAAGCACCTGCCACCAACCGTAGTGACGTGCTCCCCGTGGTCCCGCCATGACGAATGATGCCCGTCCTCCAGGTGCCAGGTCGTGCAGGTCGAACGTGGCAGGCCATTCGGGTGGACCCCACCAGCGCTCCAGCTTCCGTGGATCGGCCCAGAGTTGCCAAACGTCATCGATGCCTGCGCTGAACTCAGCCACGAGGGTCATGGAGAGGCTTTCCTGGTCGACCTCGGAATGTATCACCGCCATGTCGGCTCCTTCAAAACTGGTACCTGTGACATCCGCCCAATGTGGAAGACGTCGAGAACGCGAGCGAGCCTAACCAGCCAGCAACGCATCCATCTGGCCAACCGAGGCCCTGATGCCCTCTTCCATCCCCATCTCGAGCACCATGTTGAAGTCTTCCAGGGTCGCATTCTGGCTGCTCAGCGTCATCCGCGTCCCGGTCTCCGTTGCTGCCAGTTCGAGCTGCATCTTGCCTACCGGCATGCCCTCGACCGGCTGTTCACCGAAACCGTCGTTGAACTCGATCGTCGTCGGCGGATTCACTGCGGTGATCCGCCACCAGCCGTAGTTCTTCTCGCCTTCTGGACTGGTCATGTAGTAGGACACGATCGCCCCAGGGGTCAGGTCGTGCTTGACGAAGGTCGCCGGGTACGTCGGCGGCCCCCACCATCGTTCAAGCTTCCGCGGATCGGCCCACAGATCCCAGACCTGCTCGATCGGGGCGCCGAAATCGGCGGTCACCACCAGCTGCAGGTTGTCGTAATCCTTCTCAATGTTCGTGACGGTCATCGTTGACTCCTGGTAGAGCCTCATCCACGTCGGACGAGGCACGGTACTCCTCAAGGAGCGCTGACATGCGCTCCGCGCGGCCTCGCCAGTCGCGTTCGAGTTTGTCGAGCGCCTCGCGTGCCTGTTCGATGCCATCGTGTCGTGTGCTGACGAGTTGTTCCCGGCCACTGCGCGCGCGCGTGACCAGGCCGGCCTCCTCCAGCACGCGCACATGTTTCTGAATGGCCGTGATGCTGACCGGATAGGCCCTCGCCAGCTGCGAGACGGATGGATCCTGGGTTTGGCAGCGGCGCAGGATATCGCGCCGCGTTGCATCGGAGAGGGCATGGAAAAGCAGGTCGAGTTCGTCGTCAGACGGCTCGGTGGGTTGGGATGCCATGCCCATCAGTGTGGAAATCACGTCGTGCTCAGTTCCGGGTACCGGTAATCTACAACCATATGGTTGTAGATTACCGGCCATCACCCCGCTTGTCAACACGTCTACCTTGCAGTGGGGGTGGCTCAGCGTGTTGCGGGGGCCAGACGTTGAGGTAGGGGAGGCTCAGCCAGCGAGAGGAAGACGACCGCCATGGACCACTCGCTGGCGTGTAGCCTCCCTGCCCAGTGCTCCCGCAAACCCGTGAGTCGCACCCCCATCGCAGTGCTCTGGACTCCCAAATCAGAACGGCGATGGTCCAACTCGCCGGTCTTGCCCAAACGTCCCAGGAGATGGGACGCTGGGGCGGAGTTTCCGCCACGGTGTCTCCATAAAATGGTTGGCGAGCGGGTCCATCTCCACGCGCCCTGCCATCGCGAACCTATCGCCCGGACCCGACGGATCTGCGCCCTTGGCACGCGTCATCTCGTCCTTGCCTGATCTTCAGCCAGGCGAAGTCCATCGTTCGCACGGGTCGCCAACGTCATCACTGCACTTCCTGGGGCCACCATGTTTCAGCCAACGTGTGGTACCGCCGAACAATCTGCTCTTGCGGCATGGCCACCAGTGGGTCATCCAATGCGATGCCGCACTCATGCCTGGATCGTGCTCTTGCCCAGTGTTCTCCTGGCGTTGCTCGTCACGGGCACAACAGCCCATCCAGGCTCCGCCCAGGTTGCGGCAACACCGATCGTCACGGGCGAAGAAACACCTGCTCCCGAGCAATTGCCCGGTGACCAGCCGCCGGGTGTCACGGGTGAACCGGAATGGAAGCCGCCGGCCCTGCGGTGCGACGGTGGTTCCGACCGGGATGTCCCGGTCGGCGGCGTGGCTTCGATCTCCTGCTCCGTCGAGCTGGCCGATCGGGAGCCCGTTCTCATCGCAGTTCGCTCGACATCGCCTGCGTGGGCCATGCAGTTCGATGCGATCGGCGCGTCAGACACAATGCTCGTGGCGGCTGACGATGGACCACTTCCCCAAACTCAACCGATCCTGCTCAACGTGGAAGCACCGGCGACTGTCGACGCGTCTACCGAGATCGAGCTCGCAGTCGAATCGCTCGTGGCAGATCGCATCTCCGGCGGGTCGTTCACCACAACGTTGACCACGATAGTGCCGGAAGACTGGACTCTGGCGTGTGCTCCAACCAGCAACTCAGCCCGCCCAGGCACGGTCGCCACGGTGACCTGCTCCATCCCCGACCCTGCCTGGGCCCTGCGTGACGGGCACCCAACCGCCTGGCACGACGTGGTCGTTGGCGATGCGGCGGACCTTGGCTCATCAACCTTTGACCTGAAAATTCCGGTGCCATGCTCGGCCGGCCTCCTGGAAGAGGATTTGCCTGTCACGGTCGTTGCTCATCTGGCGGCGGGGATCACGCTCACCAACGACGTCACCATTCCACTCGATCTTGCTGCAGATTCCCTGGCTCTGGGAGTTGGCGCCGTGACCGTTAGCGAAGAGTCATCCCATCTCGCCACGCTTGCGGTTGACCTGACGGTGACCGGGGCATCGACTCCCTGTGGAGACATTCCCTGGACCCTGCGCCTGACATCGCTCTCCCTCACCAGGGACGGGATCGCCTACCAACCCGTCTCGATCGTCAGCGACGGTCGCACGTCCAGTGCATCGACATCCCTCTCCACGAATGCCAACGTGAATGCGTCTCCCGTCCTGGCCACCGGCCAAGGTGACGGCACGATCCATCTCACCCTGGCTATCACCCTGCCCTCGGATGCACCGGGTGGCGAATACGACGGGTCGCTGCGGCTGGGTCTGACGCCAGATCTGCGAACTGAAGCGATCTGGCCGGTCAATCGCGTTGTGGCGGCCCGCGTTTGAACGATGAAAGGAGGACCCGCCCACCCTGGGACATATCGTCATGCATCGTAAGGGGATCTCACGAGCCCCCGATGACACTCATCCCACGTTTGGGAGGAACTGGACAATGAGGCTTCCCCTGTTCATCCGCCGCTACGCACTGCTCCTCATCGTTGCTGTGGTAACCGCAGGACCCAGTGTTGCACTTGCGGACACCACCATCGAGTTCACCTTCAACGCCCAGCCATGGGCGGGCGTCTGCTCGGTCACCGCCTCCGGCGGTGGTTCCGCCGACCTGCCACGCTACAACGCCAACCTCTGGGAAGCAGCCTACGCCCAGGGGCCATTGACCCTGATCTTCAACACCACGGGATTGGCAGGCGATCGAAACTGCTACTCAACGGCATCGAACACGGATTTCGTCAACGCCGCAGGAGACGTAACGCTGGTCCAGGCCACGAGTTTCTCGATGACCTGGAACGGTTCGCCCATCTATTTCGGTGGGACGACACCACGCCCCTTCATCAGTTCCTCCGACATCCCCACCAATGGGATGACGTACAACCTCATGTGGTTCGTCGCGCAGACCATCGCCAATCCGAGCGCTCCGCCCGACGCCTACACCTCCACCATGACCATAACGCTCAGCAACACTGGCATCTAGGCAGCAAGCACTGATGGATGTGGCGAAGAAACCAGGGATCATTCCCCGGGTTTCTTCGCCGATCCTGCGGGAGGTCGTCGTCGCATGAAACGTGCCTATTGGTTCTTCCTCTCCTTGGTGCTCCTGGTGACGTCGGCAGATCCGGCTCTTGCTCAAACGACACCGGCGGCATCTGGCACGGCGGCAGGACAATCGGCTGTCTTCGGCATCCAGACGAACCCCCACACGCCCGACAACTACTTCTCGGTCACGCTCAACCCCGGCGAGTCGGCGTCACTTGTGGCCCGCGTGGTCACGGTCGACTCTGTGCCACTCGCGCTCACGGCCTACGTGACCAATGCGCTCAGCCTGATCAACGGCGGATTTGGCGCAGGAACGGACGCTGATGTGCTGACCGCACCGGCTGCCTGGATCGACTTCACCACCGAGTCGTTCACCCTGGCCGAGACCGACCATATCGATCTTCCATTCACGGTCACGGTTCCGGCTGACGCGTTGCCAGGTGAGTATGTGGCTGCGCTGATCGCCCAAACCGATGGCCCTGTTGCCGTCAATGGAGCCGCCGCCCTCAACCAGATCATTCGAAATGCGATTCCGGTATTGGTGACGGTGCCAGGAGAGACAACTCCGGCATTCGTCCTGCAGGCGCCATCGGTCATCGTCCAGAACACGCAGCAGACCCTCGTGGTTCCGGTCCAGAACACGGGCAATGCTCGCGTTCGACCTACCGGTGAGATCTCGGTCTCCCGTGGTGATGGAACGATCGTCGGGAAACTCCTGGTCACGATGGGAACGGTCTTCCCTGGCACCGAAACCACGATTGAACTTGCCATGCCCAGCGGAATCGCTCCTGGAACCTATGCAATCTCCGGAACGCTGGCCGATCCCGCCTCAGGAGTGGCCGTAGTCGTTCCCGCAACATCGGTGACGGTGCTGGACCTGCCAACGCCGACCCCGTTGCCAGACCCGGTCACCATCGATCCCGCGAGCATCACGGCAATTGGAACCCCCATCCAGTACGCCAATGTCTCGCTGACGGTCAACAACATCGGGGCCAACATCTCGACGGGACGAGTCACCCTGACCGTCACCAGGGATGGCCAGGAGGTCGAGGCCTACGTGCTTGCCCAGAATCAGGCCATCCCCTACGGCACCTCAACGATTGAGACGCGCTACATCCCTGCCTCTGGCTGGCAGAGCGGCACCTACACCTTCGAGGTGCGCATCGAGTCGGTCGATGCCAATGGTGACGCGATGGTGGTGGTGGATATGCCCTTGCCGGAAACGATCGCGGTCCCGTAGCAAAATGCGAGGAACATCCTCCTGTATTGGGTCTGGGCCACCTTCGGCGTACGTGGGCACCCGTTCCGAAGGCGGCCCAGACTCACCAACGTTACGCCCTTATCGGTCATGTCTCGTTACCCATGGGTGTACGTACGAGAAATCTCGCGAAGAGTGGCGGGATTTCGGCCCTTCGATGCGTACGATAGGTAGGACCAGAAATCATCCGGTCCGCATCTTTCGCCTACCCGGCCACACGGGCGCCGATTCGCCATCGCCCGCAGGACGCATCCGTAATCATGCCTGCGCATCCACATCCACCAGGAACGCCGAAATGTACGGGCGAACGGCGCGGCGCTGAACGACTCGCCTCATGCCTGACACGATCTGCGCCGGGTTTGTCCGCCCGCTCGCGACGATCCCGGCTCGTCACCATCATCGGAAGGACCCACCCATGACCACGAAAGTCCCGCGCTGGCCGGACCAACTATCCTCTTTACTCGCGTCTCTTTACTCCCCTTGCTCCCCTCTGCGGTAAATCGCGGTAATTCC
>CAZNQC010000015.1:0-10995 GCA_964574825.1 uncultured Sphaerobacteraceae bacterium
GCCAGGTTGCGATGGTGGGTGACGGCATCAACGATGCGCCGGCGCTGGCCCAGGCAGATCTCGGCATCGCGATCGGTTCCGGCACCGATGTTGCGATGGCCGCGTCTGACATCACGCTCGTTGGCCAGGACCTGCGCTCGATCGTGACGGCGATCGAACTCTCGCGCCGCACGGTTGGCACCATCAAGCAGGGCTTGTTCTGGGCATTCGCCTACAACGTGGCCCTGATCCCGGTCGCGATGGGGATTCTCTACCCGGCCTTCGGCATTCTGCTCAACCCCATTCTCGCGGCAGCGGCAATGGCCATGAGCAGCGTCAGCGTCGTTTCGAATGCCTTGCGCCTGCGTGGATTCAAGCGGCCAGCGTCGGTGGAAGCGATCCTGCATCCGCCGGTTGGCCAGCGCATCCGCGAATGGGGATACCTCGTCGCCATCGGCGTGGTTGCCCTGGCGATTGGGGCGGGGGCGCTCTGGCTCGGTGAGCGCACTGGCATGGGAATTGACGGGCACGGCCATGACCTGGTGCTGGTTGAAGCGGCCAGCGACGAAGGCGACCAACCGGTCGTCACCCCCGAAGGTCATGGTGGACACGGTGATTAGGAGCAGATGACGATCACCCTTCCATGTGAAGGTATTCACGATGAGGACACCGCACACTGTGTTGGTTACAATCCTCCTACGTCTCGAAATCAATGAGTGGAGTTCGGCCAACGGTGGTCGCTCCCGAGGCATAGGCAAAAGGATGTTCAACATGACTGCTGCAGCTGTCGATCACGTGACCTTCATCGCTCCTGACCTCACCTGTGGGCACTGCGTTGCCAAGGTTCAGGATGCAGTGCGTGATGTCGCCGGCGTCGTTTCGGTTCATGCCAGCGCCGAAACGCGCTTCGTCGATGTCGACTTCGATCCGGCGATGGTGACGGCCGACGAAGTCGCCCGCATTCTCGCCGAAGCGGGCTACCCTGTTCGCGTCTGAGGCCCAAATCAAGAAATCGTCAGTGCCGGTGCCCATGTTGGTGCACCGGCATTGTCTTTTCCGGAGACTGGCCCCGCGCCTCCGCCAGGCAATGCATGGGCACGCATGCATTCCTCAACGGCGCCGGTCCGCGTATGATTCAGTCCAGAACCTCGTCGCAGAATCAGGAGGCGATTCAGGTGCCGCTCGAACCAGGCCCAACCACGATCGACCCGGAAGCACAACAGTCCCAGGCCAAACAGGCCCTGGTTGAAGACATTCTTCGCGATCGTCAGCTCATCGTCGCCTCGAACCGGGGACCCGTCTCGTTCACCAAACACTCAGACGGACACTTCTCGGCTCGCCAGGGGCATGGTGGCCTGGTCACCGCCGTCAGCGCCGTGCTCCAGGGAAAGGAAGCCACCTGGATTGCCGCTGCCATGGGTCCTGGCGACCGTGAGCGGGCGAAGCAGGCCGAGGCCGATGGCGAAAAGCTGATTACCCCGGACGACACGGACTCCCAGTTCAAGGTGCGGTTCGTGGTGCCATCGTCTCAGGCCTACCATCGCTACTACAACGTGGTCAGCAATCCCCTCCTCTGGTTCCTGCAGCATTACCTGTGGGACACACCACGTTCCCCTGACATCACCCACGAAACCTGGACCGCCTGGCGCGAGGGCTACGTGACCGTCAACCAGATGTTCGCTGACGAAATCCTCGTGGCCTGCGAACAATTCGATCGCGAACCGGTGATCATGCTGCAGGACTATCAGCTCTATCTCTGCGGAGCGATGATCCGCGAGAAGCGGCCCAACGCCATCATCCAGCACTTCATTCACATCCCCTGGCCCGATCCCGACTACTGGCGGCTGTTGCCCCGCGAGATGCGGCGGTCGATCTGCGAAGGGCTCCTGGGTTGCGACATCGTCGGCTTCCAGATTCCAGATCACGCCCGCAGCTTCATGTACACCTGTGAGGCCTATGTTCCGGGTGCTTCGATTGATTACGTCAACAAGTGCATCACCTGGAATGACCGCAAGATCCAGGTTCGGGCCTACCCCATCTCGATCGATGCCGAGGCCGTGCGCCGCACCGCCTACAGCCAGGAAGCCCGCGCCTACGAGCGATACCTGCCAACGCACTGGAACGAGTTCACTATTCTCCGGGTCGACCGGGCCGAACCGAGCAAGAACATCATTCGCGGGTTTCATGCGTTTGACCGTTTCCTGGAGGCCCATCCCGAGTTCCAGAACCGCGTCAATTTCATTGCCGTCACCCAGCCATCCCGGATGGATGTTGCCGAGTATCGTGAGTACCTGGACGACATGAGCGCGACGGTGGGGCGGATCAACGCGAAGTACGCCAACGTCGAGACTGGCTGGCAGCCGGTTCAGATCATCATGGGCGAGAGCTATCCGCGCGTGCTGGCCGCCATGAAGTGGTACGACGTGCTGCTGGTCAACTCGATCATCGACGGCATGAACCTGGTGGCCAAGGAAGGCGCCCTGATCAACGAACGGTCGGGCGTGATCATTCTTTCGGAAGGTGCCGGAGCGGCGATGCAACTGGGGGACGATGCCCTGATCGTGTCGCCCGCCGACATCGAAGGCACGGCGGAGGCGATCTACCAGGCGTTGACGATGCCGATCCAGGAACGCCAGCGGCGCGCGCAACGCCTGCGCCGCCAGGTGGAGCGGGACGACGTGTCGGTCTGGTTCCTGGACCAGCTGGCGGACATTGCCGAGGAAATGCAGGATCACACCAGCCAACTCGACGAGAGCGATTCGGGAGAGATCGTGGCCTGATCCCAACGCCAGTCAGGATGCCATGCGAGGATTCAGTCGATTGGCACATCGCATGACGGCGTCGTGGAGGATGCACAGACCTCCGCTGCATTGTTCCTGCAGCGATCCTCGCAGGAACGCGGAGGCCGAGCATCCCTGCATCCTGGGCTCCATGTCGGTCGGATCGCCCACCAGAGACAGCCCACTGCACGCCGCGAGGCACACGCAGTCGATTGGCCGAACTCGCGCTCCGGGAAGGAATGAAATGACCGTTGCTGTTGGACTTCAACTCTATTCCGTTCGCAACTCGCTGGCCCGGGATCCATGGGGGACGTTGACCCGGATTGCCGAAGCAGGGTTCACCCACCTGGAAGCCGCCAATCACCGGGCGCGAACCGATCCGGGAGTTGGGTTTGGCGTAGCTGCCCCCGAACTTCGGGCGAGGCTTTCCGAGCTGGGCCTGGCCATCATTGGCTGCCACATCAATCCGCTCGACCTGGAGATTCTGCCGCAAGCACTCGACTACCAGGCGGAACTCGGCAACACCCAGTTTGGCTGTGACATCGAGTTCTATCCGTATGGTGATCTGGATTACGTGAAGCGTCGCTGCGAGACGTTCAACAGGGTGGGTGAACTTGCTCGCGAACGCGGCATGCAGTTTTACTACCACAACCATTTTCAGGAGTTTCAACGGTTCGGCGACGACTATGTGTATGACCTGATCCTTGCGAACACGGACCCCGCACTCGTCAAACTGGAAATGGACACGTACTGGATGTATCGGGGTGGTCAGGATCCAATCGCGTGGATGAGCAGGTGCGCCGACCGGGTGGTCCTTCTGCACCAGAAGGATTTTCCGGCGGATGCCCCACAGCCGCTCAACCTGTTCGATGGGGTCATCTCGCCGACCGCGAGCATCGATATGGCCGTGTTCGAGGAGCACCTGGATCCGCGCTGTTTCACGGAGATCGGCACCGGAGTGCTTCCGATCCAGCGCATCATCGATGTTGCAGACACGCTGCCGGCCTGCGACTATCTGATTCTCGAGCAGGACCATACTGCGCTGGACGAGATCGAGTCGATTCGCACCAGCCGCGAAGCCTTCGCCACGAAGTTCACTGGCATCGCCTGGAGCTGAAGCGGCGCTCCGAAGCATTGACCTGGCGATAACGTGATGGGAATCCCATACGCCAGCCAGATCGCTCATGGGACGATGCCAGTTGATGGCTGGCCAGGAATTCCCTACTGACTCATGCGAAACCTTTCATGTGCCAGCCAGGGTGTTCGTCGCTAGAAGGCGCGTCGACGTGCCGGCATGGCGCCAGGGCCGGTTGACCGGCAGTGCCAGGAAGATGCAGGAGCCTGCCCGCAAGGCTCCTGCATCGAACAAGGCCGACCCCTGCCGAGTCTCGGCCGTGGGCGTGATGCTTTCGCGGCCGGAATGAAGCAGACGCTCGGTTGCAAGACACAGCAACTGGGCGTCTGCTCCCCTGAAAACAGAAGATCAACTACCCCAACGGAGCTGCGACGTAGAGGTCGATATCGACCTCGTCCCCGTCGCCTTCCAGTTGGGCAATACCAAAGTGACCGGAATCGCCAACCTCGGCAAGCCCGATCTCGATCTCGTCGTTGTTCACGATGCCGCGCGTGAAGCCTCCGATATCGCCGCAGGCCAGGGGTGTGGCCAAATCGCCAATGACGATGGCGTGAGGGCTGTCCAGCAAGGTCGTAAGCCGTACGCGAACTTCGGTTTCGGAAGTCAGAACTCCCGTGGCAGTGGTTTGACCGCTGAACGATCCGCCAACGCGTGGGTCGTTTGGGGTCACGTCCCGGAGGGAGTAGGCCGACGTCGTGGCGAGTTCGCCACAGGAACCAGCGACGATGCTGGCTTGCTGATGTGCTGGCGAATCCTGCCCAAGAACGGTCATTCCTCCCGCAACCAACGTTGTGGTTGAGAGTGCGAGGGCCATCGTCCAGAGTCTGAAGCGTGGAGCAACCATCCAAAAACCCTTCCCGGTTTGCAGGGTGTCCTGCAAACCACCATCAGGCACTCCGGCCCCCGACGGATGCTCTTCCCAGAGTAGAAGCTGCGGACTCGTTGGATCAGGGTACAAATGGACCCATTTATTGATGGTGTCGTTTGCCTGAACGAGATGGCGCTTACTGCCAGATCGAGGTGAACGAGCGACGCTGGGGTTGTGGTTGCATGGGCATCTCGTTCAGGGCATCGAGATCGATGTCCGTCCCCAGGCCGGGAGTCTCTGGCAGCACGAAGCAGCCGTCTTCGAACCGGACCGGGGTGGTGCAGATGGCATCGCGCAGGGGACGCTCTTCCTCCATTTGCTCCAACACGAGAAAATTCGGGATGGCAGCGGCGAGGTGCATGGAGGCCAGCGTGCAGATTGGACCGCCCGGATTGTGTGGCGCGATCGGCACCGTCCACATCTCGGCCAGGCTGGCGATGCGCTTCAGTTCGGTCAGCCCTCCGCCGTGCATGACGTCCGGCTGGGCGACCTGGCAGCCTCCGCCCGCCAGGAGTTCGCGGAACTCCCAGCGGGAAAGCAAACGCTCACCGGTCGCGATGGGCACCGGCATTCGCTGGGCAAGCTGCACCATGGCGGCAGGGTTCTCGAAGGGGATCGGTTCCTCGAACCACCCGGGGTTGTACGGTGCAAATGCCTCGGCGGCCAGCATGGCAGTGCGAGGCGAGAGACGCTCGCCACACTCGACGTAGATCGCGATCTCTGGCCCGACTGCCTCCCGGGCCGCAGCCATGAACTCGGCTTTTCGCGCAATTTCGCGGGTCTCGTTTTCGGCCAGTGCGATTGGATCGAAGGCGGTCCATTTGAAACCGCGAAACCCGCGCCGGACAGCCTCCCTGGCGCCAACCGCGGCTTCCTGTGGAGATGAGGCTCCTGCCAGCCAGTGACTGGCGTAGACCGGCAGCCTGTTGCGATACGGACCGCCGAGCAGTCTCGCCACTGGCACGCCGAGGCGCTTGCCTTCCAGGTCCCAGAGAGCAATGTCCAGGGCGCCCAGGGCCGTCATCGAAACGTGGCCGCCACGCCACCGCCAGGCGTTGTAGAGCCGGTGCCAGTGGCGCTCCACGCCGGCTGGGTCCTGTCCAATCAACGAATCGCCGAGTTCATGAATCGCGGCTTCCACGGCCGGGATCGAACCGTGCAGCGACCCCTCGCCCCAACCAAAGAGTCCGTCATCGGTTTCCACTCGAACGAACAACCAGTTGCACCAGTCGATCCACCGGGCGTATGTGTCGATGCGGACGATGTTCATCCTCACACCCTCTCATGACTCGAAGCGGTCTGTGGCGGCATCTTCGCATGGTCCTCTGCTGCGGGCGATGCGCCGTTCGGGTGGATTCCGGCTTCGCCCAGTCTCGGTGATGGGTGCACGTCGATCGCCTGGGCCGGATCTGGCTCTGAGTCAGGCCTTCTCCACTTCACTCCAGTCCTGATCGCTCCGGCGAACTCGCATGGCGCAACGTCCGTGAAATCGATCACAACGTTGACACTTTTTTGAGATGCTGTAGACAATGCACACACACAGGAACGTACGAAGGAGTTGTTCGCGCTGGGCCGAGGCGTATCTCTCGCATCTGTCGCGGGAATTTCGGCAATGGCGTCTCGTGCGAGGGTCGCATGGTTGGCGCTGGGTCCCAACCAGTTCTGCAGATTCGTGCTCAAGGAGTTCCCGATCATGTCGTTTGATCCCACTGCGAAGATCCTTAACACGCCAATCAGCCGTCGCCGTGCCGTTGCCGTGGGTGCCACCATTGTGGGCGCCCTTGCAGCAGGAACCCGGGTTGGGTTTGCCCAGGATGCTTCCGAGAAAACGGGGGTCGATCCTGAAGTCTGGACCCCTGAGTACATCAACGAGATCGCGGGCACGCTGGAAGTCGATACCGCGGCCGAAGTGGCCGAAATCACCCCGCTCGACTACGCCGGGGAGACGTCCTACTGGTGGGTCGGTCCCACCGAGGCCTCGGCCCCCATCGAGGTCGAGATCAACGACCAGATCTGGGCGGCCTGGGCGGAGACCTATCCGAATATCCCGCTCGATCTGGGCGACAACCTGCTGAATATTGGCTACAACGACCTGCTGGACAAGATTCGGACGGCGGCCACCGGGTCCGCGGCCCCAGCCGTCGCCAAGCTGCCGATCCTCTGGGGTTCGGAATTTGCGGCCCGCGGACAGCTGCAGGAGATCAAGTTCGAGGACTTTGGCTACACCCAGGAACAGTTCTGGCCCGGCGCCCTCAAGTCCGTGACCTACGACGGCAAGTTCTGGGGTATCCCGACCAACAACGAGACCATGGCCTTCATCTGGAACAAGGCCATCTTCGAAGAGGCCGGGCTTGACCCCGAAGTGCCACCCTCCACCTGGGAAGAGGTCCGCACCTTCTCGAAGCAGATCAAGGACAACACGGGCAAGGCCGGTTATGGACTCGTCGCCCGCGTCAATGCCGGGAACACCCCGTTCCGGTTCATGCCGGTGCTCTGGGCCTATGGATCCGGCGCGCTGGATGAGGCAGAACCTGATCCGACCTACCGGACCGTCATGGTCAACAATGAGGGCGGCATCCAGGCGCTGCAATGGGCGTACGACATCTACGTGACCGACAAATCCGCTCCGGCCTCGGCGCTGACCAACACGCAGACCGAGAACCAGGACCTCTACATGGCCGGAGAAGTGGCCATGATGATCAGTCACCCATCGGAGTATGGCCAGCTTCGGGCCAAGGCCGAGGCTGCCAGTGAGGCGGACCAGGAGTTTGCCACGCAGATGGTCGATGGCATGGCCTATGGCCTGATTCCGGAAGGACCGGTGCGCCGGGCGGTCGTGTTTGGTGGCTCCAACATCCATATCTTCGCCGATGGCGCCCATGGTGGTGAGGTTGACATGGATGCCGCCCGGGCAGTGGTTGCCTTCCAGACCGGACCCGAATGGTCGACCCGCAATGCGTGGCTCGGTTCGAATCCGGGCAACCTGGAGGGCTTCGAGACGATCTGGATGCAGGAGCGCCTGGAAACGATTCCGTTCCTGGACGTCACGACCTCAATGCTGCCGTACGGTATCCCGTTCCCGGTGATCCCACAGGCCAACCAGATCATGAACGAGATCATTCCAAACATGCTCCAGAACGCCCTCACGGAAACGATGAGCGTGGAAGAGGCTGCCAACACCGCGGCCGAGGAGATCGAGACTCTGCTCGGCGGCGGCTTCTAGGTCACGTCGCGGGTAAACGAAAACTCGTCAGGAAACCCGGGCTCGGTCGGATTGGCCGGGCCTGGGTTCACTGAAAGTGAGACAGCTCCATGAGTCGGGTCGAACCCGCCGCCAGCGCCGACAAGCCCAGCACCGAGTCGATCATCCGGCAATACACGCCCCCTCCCGGGCCGGGTGTTGTCGCGAGGATGAGGAAGAACTGGGCCGACTACCTGTATGTGTTGCCCTCGTTGCTCGTGATGGTCATCGTTATCGGCTATCCGCTCGTCTATACGATCTATCTCGGCTTCTTCAAGGATGATCCCTTCACCGGTACCCGGGCTTTCAATGGCCTGGGAAACTACACCACGCTGCTGAGAAGTGAAAAGTTCTGGGATATCACCTGGAACACGTTCTACTGGACGATCTTTTCGACATTTTTTGCCTTCGTCATCGGGTTCGGCGCGGCCATCATCATCCATCGCGACTTTATTGGCCGCGGAATTGTGCGGGGCATCCTGCTCATTCCCTGGGTGATCAGCTTCGTGGCGGCGGCCTATGTCTGGCGCTGGATTTTGCACAGTGACTACGGGCTGATCAGCGGCATGCTCAAGAAGTGGGGCTGGATCGACTCCAACATCATCTTTCTCGACTCCACTACCTGGGTGATGCCGAGCCTGATCATGGTCAATGTCTGGAAGGAGTTTCCCTTCGTCATGATCATGATGCTGGCCGGGTTGCAGACGGTGCCGCAACAACTGTTGCGAGCGGCCCGGGTGGATGGCGCAAATTCCTGGAACCAGTTTCTGCACGTAACCGTGCCGCAGGTGAAAGGCGTGATGGTGATCACGCTCCTGCTGCTGTTGATCACGAACCTCAACTCGTTCGGCCTGCCGTGGATCATGACCGGCGGCGGTCCGGCCAACGCCTCGATGATCTGGATCGTGCAGATTTACATGCTGGCCTTCCGCAATCTGCAGTTTGGGTTGGCATCTGCCTTCTCGGTCATCCTCTTCATCTTCATGCTCGGCATCGGCTACTTCTACGTCAAGGCCCTCACGGGCGGCGGCAGCCAGGGAAGGAGTGCCCATTGAGCGCCAAGGCCGCCTACCCCAAGAAGCGGAAGACCCTGCGGCAGCGATTGACGATAGAAACGATCATCGGCTGGATTTTCATGGCCTTCCTGCTGGCCTACACGCTGATCCCCATGGCCTGGATGCTGTCGACGTCGCTCAAGACGCAGTTGTCTGCCATTCAGCAACCGCCGGTCTGGATTCCCGCCAATCCCACGCTGGAGCAGTATCGCGAACTGCTCTCGCCCTACAGTGCGGTGGGGGGCCAGTTCCTGATCTACATGCGGAACAGCCTCTGGGTCTCGTTCGCCACCACGGTGCTCGGCGTGCTGGTGGCGGTGCCGGCCGCCTACGCGTTCTCCCGGTTCAATTTTCCGGGCAAGAACGGACTCTTCTTCACCATCCTGGTGCGGAACATGTTCCCGCTGGTGGTGTTCCTGATCCCGCTCTTCATCCTGATGCAGCGGCTGGGGTTGGTGAACACGCACGCGTCGCTGATCATCACCTACCTCACCTTCGGCCTGCCGCTTTCGATCTGGCTGCTGAAGGGGTTCTACGACAACATTCCGCCGCAACTGGAACAGGCAGCCAGGATCGACGGCGCGACGCGGTTCCAGGCCTTTTTCCTGATCGTGATGCCGCTGTCATCGCCAGGCATCATCGCCACGGCCATCTATGCGTTCATTCAGGCCTGGAATGAATATGTCTACGCGGTGACTTTCCTCAACAACGACAGGTTGCTGACGTTGCCACCTGGTCTGCAGAAATTCTTCGCCGAGTACTCCACCAACTGGCCGGGGCTGATGGCCGCGTCGTTCATCATGAGTGTGCCAGTGGTGGTGCTCTTCCTGGTCCTGCAGAAGTACTTCGTCCGGGCGCTGACCGAAGGCGCCATCAAGTCCTGACGCCGGCGCTCCGGCGGGTCACCGAATCACGATTGCGAGAGGAAGCTGCATGGCCCAGGTAGTACTCAAGGATCTGGTCAAGGCCTACGACGACGTCATTGCCGTCGACAATGTGAACCTGACAATTGAGGACGGTGAGTTTGTCTCGCTGGTCGGTCCGTCCGGTTGTGGCAAGACCACCACGCTCAACCTGATCGCCGGATTGATCGAGATCTCCGACGGCACCATTTCCGTCGACGACAAGGTCATCAACGACCTTGACCCGAAAGACCGGGACATCGCCATGGTGTTCCAGAATTACGCGCTCTACCCGAACAAGAGCGTCTACGAGAATCTGGCCTTTCCGCTGAAGATGCGGAAGACACCCAAGGCCGAACTCGACCAGCGGGTGCGCCAGACCGCCGAGATTCTGAGCATCACACCCCTGTTGAAGCGGCGCCCGCGGGAACTCTCGGGCGGGCAACAGCAACGCGTGGCCCTGGGGCGGGCGCTGGTGCGCAACCCCAAGGTGTTCCTGATGGACGAGCCGCTGTCGAACCTGGATGCCAAGCTCCGGGTGCAGATGCGTTCGGAGCTGAAACGGTTCCATACCGAACTCAGCGCCACCATCGTCTATGTGACGCACGATCAGTTGGAAGCGATGACCATGTCCGACAAGATTGCGGTCATGAGTGCGTCGCGCCTCCAGCAGTTCGGGACGCCCGACGACGTGTACAACACACCGGCCAACACGTTCGTTGCCGCCTTTGTCGGCAGCCCGTCCATGAACATGCTTCGCGGGAAGCTCTCCGACGAGGGGGGCACGACTGCCCTCGTCGGCCCGGATTTCCAGGTGGTGTTGACGGGTGAGAATGCCGACCGGGCCAGGAGTGCCCCCAGCGGTGAGGTGGTGATTGGGTGCCGCCCCGGCGACACGGACGTGTCCCACACGGCTTCCGAGACCAGTTTTCCGGTGGCAGTTCACACCGTTGAGCCGACGGGAGACATCACCTTCCTGCACCTGCGCACCGGCAATGCCATGCTGATCGCCACCGTCAGTCCGGAGTTCGAGAC
>CAZNQC010000015.1:11095-24976 GCA_964574825.1 uncultured Sphaerobacteraceae bacterium
ACCTGCGCACCGGCAATGCCATGCTGATCGCCACCGTCAGTCCGGAGTTCGAGACGGAAGTGGATCAGCAGGTCTGGGTCACATTCCGCCCCGATCGCCTGCACCTGTTCGACGGCCAGAGCGAAACCCGGCTGGCATAGCCGAGGCCCCACCTCGCTCGAGACGCACAAGCACCCCTGGCCACGATTCGGCCAGGGGTGCTTGGCGTTTTGGCCAGCGCAGGGCCGCGCTCAGTCGCCACGAACGCGGACTTGCGATGTGACAGGGGGTGATCAGAAAAGAGAGGCCGCGACGCTGCTCCCCCCTCTGGGGTATCCGCCTCGGGCCTCACCGGTGACTATTCAGTTACCTGAAGGAAACGATGGTGTATTTGTAGTCCGCCCAATCGAGGGTGTAAAGATTAGGAAAATCTTCACAAAAGTTGCGCCGGATTCCCACTTTCCAAACGGAAGTCTCGCGGTCAATATCACGTTATCGCGATGAGTGATGTCATCCTGTCCTGGCATGGGTGCGCTTTTCGCGATTCCCACCCTTGCAATACGCACGCAATGCCGCACCAGATTGCTCACCCCACTATCGCACCGTGACAACCTTTGGTACCTTGTAGCGGCGAAATGTCACCCGCGAAACCAGCGTTCCACAGCGTCGTTCATTGTGGAAAATGTGGCCGGTTCCGCCAATGAAATGGACAGCACCATGCGCGTCAATCACGTCCGCCAGCGACTCCAGGCTGGAGAACCTTCGATTGGAACCTGGCTCTCCCTGCCTTCGCCCGAAGCAGCCGAGCAGGTGAGTCGTCTCCCGCTCGATTGGCTCGTCGTCGACGCCGAGCATAGCGCCGTCGATATTCGCACGCTCGCCCAGATGTTCACCTCCATGGCCGCGTCCGGCATCGCGCCGATGGTTCGCATCCCCTGGAACTCCGCCGAGAACTTCAAGCGGGTACTCGATGCCGGCGCCTGGGGTGTGGTGGTGCCGATGGTGAATACCAGGGAAGAAGCCGAGCGGGCCGTGGAGGCTGCTCGTTACTATCCGGATGGCAATCGCAGTGTCGGTGGTGGCCGCCACGCACTGAGCTGGGATTCGTCCGGTGCGGAGTATTACCGCCAGGCCAACGACCAGGTGCTGGTGGTGCTGCAGATCGAACACATCGATGGCGTCCGCAATGCGGACGAGATCCTCAGCGTGCCGGGGGTTGATGCCTGCTTCATCGGCCCGAACGACCTTGCCGCCTCGATGGGGCTTGGTCTCGGCGTGTCGCTCGAAAGCGATATTCCGGAACTGGTCGACGCGATCATGACCATCCGCGATACGTGTCGCAAGCACGGGGTTGCCACCGGCATCCACACCTCCGGTGCCGAGGGTGTCAACTTCCGGATCGGTCAGGGCTTCCAGTTCTGCGCCATGGCCAGTGAACTGCGGTACATGGTTGGCTTCCTTAAAGAGGACGCCGATAGTCTTGACTGGACGCCAACCCCACGCTTCCAGCAGGTGGAATCCGAAGCCGCCGAAGCCGGCGTGACCGTTCGGTACTGATCTCCTCGCTCGGACGAGAGCACGTGGTTGCGCTGCCTGGATTTCCTGGAACCCAGCGCTGCCACGTGCATTGTGTCCGTCCGGCCACCTGGAGCGATGCCCTGATTCTGGCGGGATATAGCCCTTTTGGGCTATGCTGGCTCGGTCACATACGTAGGATTCCGGACCGGTTTTCCGTCGTCTGTGCCTTGAATCGCCCACCACAAACCCGCCATGATAGCGGGGCCACGTCGGTGTGGCACATCGCGTCCCAGGCGATGTTCGAATGCGAGTTGCCAACTCAGCGCCAGCGCAAGGTGATCCACCGCCCGTGCCCAACCAGCATGGATTCCCTCCTCCTGTTCGTCCCGATGCACCGCTCCCATGGTTGTCCTGGACCTATAGCCTGATTTTTCCCGTTGCCGTGCTCGCGCTGCTGGTCACTGCGGCTGTGTCGGCATTCGGCGGTGATGATGACCCCGAGCCCACCCCGGTACCCGACACGAGCCAGTCGCTGGTGACGGACCTGGATCCGACGCAGCAGGTGGAGGTGCAGGCGACCCTCCCCGCCGACCTGGAGACCTTAGACGGCACACCAGTCGGCACCAGTCAGCAGGGCAATCAGTTCACTCCAGCATCGACTCCGGCTGAATCGACCGCCATCGAAGGCGATGTGGTCGATGCCTCGGGGAATCCCGTGCAGGGCGCGATCGTTGCCAATGGCACGAGTTTCGCCGTCACGGGCGCAGATGGGATCTTCCAGATCGAAACGCCCACGAGTGGCGCCGACCTGGTGGTGATGGCGTCGGGGTACCTGGAATGGCGCGCGCCTGTCTCCGGCGATCGCACCAATGTGGAACTGGAGCGTCAGCAGATCAACGCGCTCTACTTCAATCCCACTTTCTCCTATAACGACGAAGACATCCAAACCTATATCGACATCATCAACACCACCTCGGCCAATGCCGTGGTGATCGATATCAAGGAAGAGGTCGTTTTTTACGACTCGAAGGTGCAACTCTTCGTTGATGCCGGCACCGTTCAGCCGATGATGGATCTGGCGGCCCTTCTCCAGCGATTCAAGGATGAAGGCATCTACACCATCGCCCGGCTGGTCGTGTTCAAGGACGGTCTCGTTGCCCAGTACGATCAGAGCCTCGGGGTGTTGAACAATCAGACGGGTGAGCTTTGGCGCGACAACAATGGAGTCGCCTGGGTGAACCCGATGGTCCACCAACTCTGGGACGCCAATGTGGAGCTGGCGGTTGAAGCTGCCGGGTACGGATTCGACGAAATCCAGTACGACTACGTTCGGTTCCCCACGGACGGTGATTTCAGCACCATGGACTTTGGGCTGGAGAACACGCAGGAGAACCGCGAGAATTCCATCAACGGCTTCCTTGAACGCTCCCGCGCTGCACTCGCGCCACTGGGCGTGCGGCAATCGGCAGATGTCTTCGGCTATTCCCTGGTGGTGGACAACGACAACGGGATCGGCCAGAACTATACTGCGATGGCCGACCGGGTCGATTACATCAGCCCGATGATCTATCCATCGCACTGGCCGACAGGCACGCTTAATGTGCCGGGCGAACCCAACGACTATCCCTACGACGTCGTGCGCATTTCGATGGTGCTGTCCGCTGGGAAGGGTGTCGACCCGCTCAAGGTCCGGCCGTGGCTGCAGGACTTCAACTTTCCGGGCATGATGGAGTATGGCGACCAGGAAGTGGCCGACCAGATTCGGGCAGCCGAAGAAGCTGGCGCTTCGGGGTGGATGATCTGGGATCCGAACAACTGGTTCCATCCCGGTGGCATTCCGGTTGAGGAGACCATTCCTGTTCCCGCATCACCAGCAGCGGCCCTCCCCGATTTGACGCGCGCGGCAAGCCGGGGAACGGTGGCGCAGGCCGCTCGCGGAGCGCACCGATGACCGGCATCTCGAGACTCTCCCGCCGCCAGGGCCTTCGTGCACTGACCGGTGGCGCAATCGCCGCCACGATGGTGCGTACCACGGTGGCCAGGGCAACCTTTCCACTGCGGGGCAGGGTCGTCTCCAGTGAGGGCACTCCGTTGCCAGGTGCGCGAATCAGCGACGGTGTTGCCCTGGCCATCAGCGCGGATGATGGGTCCTTCACCTTTGCCGAAGGACAGTTGCAGGGAGACCAGCCGCTCCGGTTCAGTGCCTCTGGCTATCGGGATCGGATCGTTGAGTTGGCCGCAGCGGAGGATGGTCTGACGGTGGCGCTGGAGCCCCGGGACATCCGCGCGCTGTACATCAATCCCGCGGTGATCACCACGCTTGACCAGTACGACGCCATCATTGGTGTCATCAACGCCACCAACGCCAATGCCGTGGTACTTGATATCAAGGAAGAGTACGTCTGGTACGACACCAGGGTCGCGTTTTTTCAGGACGCTGGCACGGTTCGGCCCCGGTACGATCTCGCGGAAATCCTGGCCCGGTTCAAGGCCAGCAACATCTACACGATTGCCCGAATGGTGGTGTTCAAGGACAGCATCGTGGCCAACGTACATCCCGAACTCTCCATCCTGCATGTGGCGACCGGGCAGCCCTGGCGGGATCAGAACGGCGTTGCCTGGATCAATCCGCTGCACCGGGAGCTGTGGGCGCCGAACATTGACCTGGCCGTGGAAGCGGCGGAAGCCGGATTTGATGAGATTCAATACGATTATGTCCGCTTCCCCACCGATGGCGACCTGACCACGATGGACTTCGGCGTTGAACTGACCCAGGAACTCCGGGAGTCCACCATCGAGGAGTTCTTGGCCGCATCGCGCCCGCCGCTGCTCTCCACGGGCGCCAAGCTGGCGGCCGATCTGTTCGGGTTCACGATGGTGATCGACGACGATCTGGGCATTGGGCAGAATTTCGCGCGGTTGGCTCCGTATCTCGACTACATGTGTCCGATGGTCTACCCGTCCCACTACGCCATGCACCAGTTCGGGCTGCCTGGTCACCCCAACGACTATCCGTATGACACGGTCAGCATCAGTCTGGGCGGCGGTGTGGAGCGATTGGGGGGTGACAGTCGCAAGATTCGGCCATGGCTGCAGGATTTCACCTATCCGGGCATGAATCCCTATGGGCCGCCCGAGGTGCGCGCGCAAATCCAGGCCAGCATCGATCATGGCACCTCGGGCTGGATGCTCTGGGACATGCAGCAGGTGTTCAGTCAGGCGAATCTGGATGTGGCGGTGCCGAGCGACGTGCCGAACCCGGAAAACGTGCTGGACTGATCTCAGGCTGAAACCTCAGTCGAGATCGGGCTCCACGGGCAAGGGCCCTTCAGTCGACGTGATCACGTCGTCGACGGTCATCCATTGGCCGCCGAACACCTTGTTGATCTGGGTCGACCATGTCAGGGACCCGGTCAGTGCCTGGCGGGTGGGCTCATCGGTCAGCACCTGTCCATCGGCCAGCATCACCACCCGGGTTGCGCAGCGAGCGACCAGCTCGATGTCGTGAGTGACCAGCACGACCGCCATGCCGGCGGCGGCGAGGCTCTGGAGGTGCCCGGCCAGCGCCGCCTTGCGCCAGGCATCCATGCCACGGGTCGGTTCGTCCAGCAGCAGCATGCGTGGAGTTCTGGCCAGCACACTGGCGAGGGCGGCCCGCTCCCGTTCGCCGCCGCTGAGGTCGAGCGGATGGCTGTCGGCATGCTCGGTCAACCCAAACCGGTTCATCAGCTCCCGGATCGCTTTGTCTTCATTCCGGCCCTTGTCCGAGAGCTCGTCGACCAACCGCTCCCGGAAGAACATGGTGGTCGCTTGCTGCGGCAGGTACCCCACCTTGCCGTCGAGATCGGCTGGATGATGACGGCTCATGTCCATGCCCAGCGTTTCCACCTTCCCCTCCTCCACACGCTGGAGCCCGGCCATGGTGCGTAGGAGCGTGGTCTTGCCGCTGCCATTTCTCCCCATCACTGCGACCAGTTCTCCCTCGCCAACCCGAAGTGACAGATTGCGGAGGATGTCGTGATGACCGGCCTTGACGGTAATGCCGTCCAGCCGTCCGACAACATCACCCGGCGCCCTGGCAACATCGGTCGGCGGCACAGCACCCGCAGGGAGCATTCCCGCCAAGGCACCTCGTCGCGCCTCCCGCACCGTGAGCGGCACCGGCGTTACTTCCAGGAGCTCGCCCAGTTGGGTCACGGGCGGCAACTGAATGGGGTCGAGGCGCGGGAGCACATCTCGCACGGGTCCGGTGAGCGAGAGCTCTGGCGTTCCGGGCATCCAGCGCAGCACATCGGCGCGAGGCAGAAACTGCTCGAGACGGTGCTCCGCCACCACGATGGTGAGGCCGAGATCGTCGTTGAGTTGAGCCAGGGCGTGCACCACGTCGCTCGCGCCCCAGGGATCGAGCTGACTGGTTGGCTCGTCGAGCACCAGGATGCGTGGTTGCAGGGCCAGCGTGGCGGCGATGGCCACTCGCTGGCGTTCCCCGCCAGAGAGATCCAGGGGATTGCGCCGCCGGAGATGGGCGATGCCGAGCAGGTCAAGCACCTCTTCGACCCGCCGTCGCATGGTAGGCCGATCGATTCCCCGCTGTTCCAGGCCGAAGGCAATTTCCCGATCGACCTGGTCCGTGACCAGCTGCGACTCGGGGTCCTGAAAGACAAAGCCGACCATCGATCCCAGGTCGCGCGGCCCGTGGCGCCGGGTATCCATTTCTCCCACGCGCACACTGCCGCCAAAGGCACCACCGGAGAAGTGCGGCACGAGGCCATTGATCGCCCGCAGCAGCGTTGACTTGCCGCTTCCCGAGCGGCCCACCACCAGCGCGAACGATCCTTCGGCGATCGACCAGGTTTCCTCGGCAAGCGCCGGGAGGGTTGCCGTTGGGTAGCGAAAGGTCACGTTGTCGATGGTGACGGTGCCGGTGGCCGCGGTGCTCATTGGGTTCGCGGCCCGGGGTGCAGCACGAGGGCCGGAACCAGCAAGCCGCTGAGAGCCAGCAGTAACAGGGGAACGGGATCTGGCCAGGTCAGGGAGGGATAGAAGACGAGCGTCAGCGACGCTGGCATCCACCACACCCAGACCAGGGTTGCGACGATGGCGACCAGGCTGGCGAGCATAACCACCAGATCAGCGGACGTCAGCCGGCGTTCGGCATAGCTGGTGATGGGTGGTCCGGACACTGGCGCCAACCGTGAGGCGACAATCAGCGCGAGGATCGCTGCCATCAGGATCAGTCCCCCATCTGCTGTGCGGCCAACGGCGATCAGGAAGATTGCCGTAGCCATGCCAGCCAGGCCAACAACCAGCGCGATCGGACTGAGGAAGGCGGATCGACGCCTCGCTGGGTTTGCGGGGGAGCCAAACCCGCGGGCCTCGAGGGCTTCGGCCATCGTCAGCGAGCGCTCCAACCCACCGGCCAGGAGCGGGACCACGATTGGAAGGAAGTCCTTCACCCCCCGCACGCGGTGCCCGCGCATGGCCATGGTTTCCTGGATGTTTTGCCAGGCAAGGGCGGTTTGAGGCAGAAAGCCCCAGGCGACCGATCCGGTCACGGCGATGGGCGCCAATCGCTTCGGCAGGATTTGGAAGAGGTCCATCCACCGAATCAGGATGGCGGTCGTCATGCCAACCAGCACGAGCACGAAGAGTGTGAACCCTCCCACCAGTCCATAGACCAGGGCGTTGAGTGTCCATGCCCCGCCGACGACGGGCCAGGATGCCGGCAATTCCAGGAGAACGATGTCGCCCGCCCGAACGGTCATCACATTGAACGCTGCACCCACGAGCGCCATGATCGCGGCCAGGCGGATGAACCAACGGGTGCGATTTCCGGCACTGGCCGGGACAGCGACAGCCCGGACGACGGTCACCACAATGGCCAGCTCGATCGTGATCCAGGGGTTTCGGGAGACGAGCAGCGGCAGCATGCAGGCGACTCCCCACATCAGCCAGGTTCTGGTATCCAGTTCGCCGCTCATGGGGCAACTGCTCGAGATCGCCGGATGGCGACGAGTCCTACCGTGGCGGTGGCCAGGACCACGACTCCACTTGCCAGCACCACCAGCATCGACGGCGTGTTGGCAGCATCCTCCGGCAGTGCGCCGAATGTGCGGATGACGGGTTCGCTGCCGAGCGATGCGAGGTCGACCTCCAGGCGGTTGGCAATGTCGGCCACCGTCACTGATGGCGCAGCCGGTCGGGTGCCCAGCCAGAACCAGGCATCGACGTCTCCTGCTTCAATGGTGGTCGCCGATGCCCCGCGATTGCTGAAACGCCATGCTGCGCCCGCCTCATCCGGTGCCTGCAGGTATTGCCAGTAGGGCGAGGTGGGATCGCTGGTCTGGCAAAGCCGGGCGCGACAGGAACTCAGGTCGCAGCCAACCTGCTCGATGGCGCAAACGGCAACCCCCCACCCCCCGGAGCCGAGGGTCAGGATGTCGAGCTCGGTGGCCTGCAGCAGGTCGATCCCGCTCATGTCCGCGTCCAGCAGGGGAACCAGAGCAAGCGTCTGGGCGCCGTTTCCATAGTCAATGACCACTCCTGCCACAGGAGGAGCCGGGTCGGACATCGCATCGCCTGCCTGGCTCCCGGCCAGGCAGGCGATGACGAGCAGGCAGACGATGGCGAACCGAAGATCAGGCCGCCGCGAGCACATGGAAAGCAACCGGTGTGGCCGTGGGGGCTGCAGCCGGAACGATCGGGAACGCCAACCCGGCAAGCGGCGGAATCGCCTGGACGGTGGCGAAGGAGTTGTCGGTGGTGTCGCTGGCCTGATAGAAGAGACCACCCGACGGGTTCTGGAAGGTCAGCAGGCTGGCGTCGAGACCGCCCGTTTCTTCGCCGACGGCCAGGTAGGCCTGCATGATCAACGCCGTCGAGTTGGCGTCAGCCTCGGTGCCTTCGGCGTCGTTGTAGAGACCGCCTTCACTGGTCACCAGCGACGTGAGATAGGTGAATCCATTCGACGTGATGTCGTCGTCGGCATGACCCGTCGCCACCAGCGCCTGGATCACCATCGACGTGGTGTTGCTGTCGGTGGAGGTGAGATCGATCGAGCCATCCCACGCCCAGCCGCCGTTCTCGGCCTGGGTGTTGCCAAGGGCGATGAAAGCCGTTTCGGGAATCTCCTCGCCGAGCACGGCCAGAGCCAGCAGCGCGTAGGCGTGATCGTACAATCCGGTGCCGTAGAGTCCGGATTCGGAGTTCTGGCCCTTCTCGATGATCGAGAGCGGCATCACATTGGCGAAACCTTCTGGCTCCACACCGGCTGCGACCAGCCCCAGGATGAGCTTGGCACTCTGGCCAACTCCGGTTTGGGCGTAGACCAGCGCAATGTCGTCAGTACCCAGATAGTCCACCGCTCGCTGAACGGCATCACCGGAGTCGACACCCTGATGCTCGGCGGCCACCAGGGCCATGATGGCGTCGAGAGTGAATCCCGCGTCGCTTTCTCCGGTGAATCCAAGGAACCCGCCGTCATCGGCCTGCTGGGTCAGCAACCAGCTGACGGCGCCTTCCAAACCGGACGCTTCCGCGACCGGCGAGGCTTCCTGAGCCGACGCGGTGCCCGCGATCATGAACAGGAGCGACAGGGTGGCGATGACGATGGTGACTCGTGAGCGAACATGCTTCATGCGACGATTCCCCCTCTGCGAACGAAAAGACCCGCACCAGGGCGGGTCAGCAAGCAGGGGTGCGTTCGGTTCGCTGTGGGCGAAGAACAGTCCGGCTTTTGGACTGGGCGCAAGCTGGCCCCGTCCATGCTGCCCCCACAGCGCGCGGTGGGAACATACGTCATGGCTGGCGAGCGTTCTGGCTCCGGCGTGGACACCGTTACAGTTGCGCGACAGCGCCGGATTTTCACCGGCTTCCCTCGCTGCCAGCGATCTCAGGCGCCGACAGTCCCCCATGACTCGCCTCCAGGGCTGGTTGCCCTGACGACGTGCCTGGATGGTCGCACCTGCCATCATGCCCTGTCAAACACAGGCCGGGTTTCGAACGAAATTTGGCGTTGCCTAGACGAACCGGGAGATGATCTCGTCGGCCGCCCGCTGGGCGAGCCCAGCGCCGTGTGGTGGTGGGAGGTAGAGCACGATGTGCGTGGCCCCAGCGGTCATGAAGTCCTCGATCACCGGTACAGCGGCGGCGAAATCGCCTTCCGCCACCCGGTGCTGGAACGAGAGTTCGATGTCGTTGAAGTCGCGGCCGACTTCTTCACAGTGTTGTTTCAGCACTGCGACCTTGTGGCGGAATTCCTCCACCGAGCCGCCTGTGTAGTTCCAGATGTCGGCGTACTTGGCCACGATCCGCAGCGTGAGCTGCTCCCCGCTGCCGCCAATCACGAATGGCGGGTAGGGCTTCTGGACCGGCTTTGGTTCGCACCGGGCATCGTTGAGTTGGTAGTACTTACCGTCGAACGTCACGGTTGGTTCGGTGAACAACCGCTTGAAGATCTCGCAGGCCTCACCAAAGCGGCGAATGCGCTGGCCGGGGGTGTAGAGCGGGATGCCCATGCTCTCGTGTTCGTAGACGTTCCAGCCCGCGCCAATGCCGAAGTCGAGGCGTCCGTGCGAGATCACATCGACCGTGGCGGCGGTCTTGGCGAGCACGGCCGGGTGGCGGTAGGTGTTCCCGGTCACCATCAGCCCGACCCGCAGCCGGGTCGTTTCGGCGGCGAGGGCGGCCAGGGTCGTCCATCCCTCCAGGCAGGGTCCGTCGATGTCGCCCTGAATCGGGGCAAAGTGATCGAACAGCCAGGCATGCTCGATGGATGGGATCTCGTCGGCCTCGCGCCACACCTCGAGCATGGCGTCGTAGGTGGTGTGTTGCGGTGCAGTCTTGATTCCGAAGCTGGCCACAGGGCCGTCCTTTCGTTGGGCAACAACAATCTGCGCGGCGATCTGGTTCTACCCTACACCAGCCCAATGCGTTCGAGATATGGATTGATGAAGGCTCCGCGGGGATCCAGTCGCGCTCGCAGCTCGCGAAACGCTCCGGATTGGGGATAGAGGCGGTCGATCTCGGTGGCGCCCATCGCAAATGCCTTGCCCCAGTGAGGACGGGCGTTGAATGGGGCAAGGACCGCTTCCAGCTCCGGCAGCAACGCATCGACCCCTGCCTGGTTCAGGTACCAGGAGAAATGGAACGCGACCGTGTCCTGGCCATGGGCCGTGCTGAGCCAAAGGTCGTCGGCCGCGATGGTCCGGATCTCCGAGATGATCAGGAGGTCCCGCATCCGCGGCTCGAATTCGCGAAGCGCGGTGATGGCGTCGACCGCGTGACGGCGAGGAACCATGTATTCGGTCTGGATTTCGGCGCCGCTGGCCGGGACCTGGTCGAGCCGGAAGTGCGGGAGCCGTTCGCACCAGGCGCCGGCTTCCAGCAGTTGGGGGGTGCAGACGTCTCCACTGAGGTCGTCGACCGGGTGACGGTGCTGGACCGCCGGGCGAACATTCCACCGGAGAATGGTGTCCGGTTCCTGCCCGTCCACCAGCCGGTGTTTGCGCCACAACACGCCGGCCTCGTTGCCAAATGACGTGAACACGCTGACGCTGTAGGCACTGCCGAAGACCTCGTCGAAGGATTCCGTGAGGGCATCCCAGGAGAGTCCCTCCGAGACCTCCTGACAAACCCGGTAGCTGGGCTGCAGGTCGAAGGTGATTCGGGTAACCACACCCAGGGCGCCAATGTGCACCACCATGCCCGGGAAGTCGGGATCGCCCCGGCTCACCGAGAGCAGGTCGCCGTCTGACGTGACCAGCTCGATGGTGCGGATGGCGGAGGAGAGGTTCCGGTTGCGATCGCCCGATCCATGCGTGGCCGTGGCGGTTGCCCCACCGATCGAGATGTGAGGGAGGGAGCCCATGTTGTGGAGCGCGAGGCCAGCCTGCTCGATCTCCCGTGCCAGGATGCCGTACCGCACCCCGGCGCCAGCCGTGGCCGTCATGGTCCCGGCGTCGATCTCGGTTGGCGTTTCCAGCGCCTCCAGCGACACGATCTCCGCTGCATCGGCGATGTCGTTGAACGAATGTCGCGTGCCCAGGGCGCGGATGTTCTTCGCCCGGGAAATGGCGAGCTGGAGCTCGTCGACGGTGCGCGGCCGATGGATCGTCCCTGCCCGAAACGTGATGTTCTTCGCCCAATTCACCTCAGGCATACCCACACCCCCAGACCGCTGATGCTCGCGAGATCGATACGGTATTCTCGCGCCGAATTGGTGCGGTCACCAGTCTTTTTCGTCAACCCCTTTGCGGCGGTCACCAAGGTCAGTACGATACGCAAAGCATCCTCGAAACCTCCCCTCGGCCGTCTCTCGTTCCGCCGCCTTTCCCTGGATTCAAACCATGCCAACCGAACTCGTTGTGCCCACGGATGATGACCACCCACCGCCGGTAGCGTCCCCGCCCTTGGTGGACGGGATTGTATTGGTCGAACCGGTCCCCAATCCGGTTCGGCGCGCCAGGTGGAAGGGTCGCCAGCCGCGCACCGCTCCACCGGTAGGTCAGCCCGATGCGTTTGCCTTCGCGGCCTGGCGGCAGGGACTCTCGTTGCCCAGCGCCCTGCAGGACGCACCGTATCGTCGCTGGTGGTCGGCCCAGATCGTGGCGCTGTTCGGGGTCTGGACCCAGAACGTTGCCGCCCAGCTGGTGATCCTGTCGATCACGTCCTCGGCGTTTCTGATCGGTGCCCTGAACGTGGTCAGCGCGATTCCGCTCCTGATCCTGAGCCTGGTGGGTGGTGTGCTGGCGGACAGGTTCGATCGCCGCCGGATCCTGATCGTCACGCAATCCTGCGTGGCGGCACTCTCGGTTGCCTGGGCCGTGCTGATCGGTGCCGACCAGATGACCTACGTCTGGCTGTTGGTGCTGGTCGCCTGCGGCGGCACCATCGCCTCGTTCGACTTTCCTGCTGGTCAGGCGTTTCTGTCGCAGATCGTGCGGCGGGAGAACCTGCCGGAAGCCGTGGCGCTGAATTCGGCGTCGGTGAATGCCACTCGCGCCGTGGGTCCACTGGTGGGAGGAGCGATCATCGGCGCTCTGGGGTTGGCGGCCGCGTTCGTGACCCATTCACTGGCAGTGCTGGTATTCGTGGCCGCCATCGTCTCACTTGGGCGCATGATTCCCAGGTCGACACCGGCAGTTCAGGGCACGAAGCCGCTCACCGCGCTCCGCAGCGGACTTGGCTACATTCGCTCCAGCGATGAGATGCTCGGTCTCGTGGGGACCACCGCGATCATCTCGTTCCTGGCCGTGCCGGGTCTGCTCGTGCTGATGCCGCTCTACATGACCGACACGCTTGGGGGCAGTAACGACTGGGTTCCAGTGTCCACATCTGTCTTTGGCGCGGGCTCATTGGTGGCAGCCGTGACGATGTTCCGGGCCAGCCGGGCGGAAGCGGCGGCCGGTCGGCGACTGCGATTCACCACCGTTTCGCTGGCTGGTGGTCTGGTCTGGCTGGCGTTGTCGCCCAGTCCCTGGGTCGCAGTGCCCGGGATTTTCCTCTCCGGGTGCGCGTTCGAGCTGGGGTTGATTCAGATTCAGACCCGCCTGCAGCAACTCGCGCCGGACGCCATGCGCGGCCGGGTGCTGAGCGTCAACGGCCTGGCCTTCAATGGCGTCATGCCGGCCTCGACATTGACCATGTCCAGCCTCGCCACCGTGTTCGGTCAGCATGTGGTGCTGGCGGGCTGTGCGGTTGCCATGCTGGTGGGATCGACCCTGATCTGGCGAAAGTACACGTGGAAGGCGTTCCTGCCGGAGCCAGCGATGGACTGACTGGCGGGTAGCTCGAGCGGTGCTCCACGCAGCCAGTCACGGGCAAAGATCGTCGTTGACCGCTCCACGACATAGGGATCATCGGTGACCATCGAGACTTCACGATTCTGGTCCAGCGAGGTGGCGGTGGGGTTTTGCGAACCGACCACCACGAAGTCGCTGTCGACAATCATGAGCTTGGCGTGGATGTAGAGCGCCGTCGACGTCTTGACTTCCATTCCCTGCGCGACAAGACCGGCCAGCAGGGCTCGCATCTGGTCGTCGATCGAGTGGTCGACGATCAGTTGAATGGAGACGCCCCGCTCGAGCGCCCGTTCGAAGGCGGCGGCAATTTCGGGATCACGGATGATCTCGGCATAAAACTGGATCGAGCTCTCTGCGTGGTCGATGATCGCCAGCATCCGTTCGCGGCTGTTGGATGGGCTGAGGATGAGCGGGCCAGGAGGATCGTTGATGTCTTCGTGGTCCCAGTCCCGGTCGAAGACGGTTTGCGCCTGCAGCACTTCCTCCGGGAAGGTGGTGATGACGGCGAAGTCCCGGTTTCCGGTGAATGCGGAGGGGGTCAGGTTCTGGTTCATGATGATGGCGACCTGGCTGTCGATCACCA
>CAZNQC010000015.1:25076-32672 GCA_964574825.1 uncultured Sphaerobacteraceae bacterium
GCGGAGGGGGTCAGGTTCTGGTTCATGATGATGGCGACCTGGCTGTCGATCACCATGTACTTGGCATGCGAAAAGCGCAATTGGGAGCCAGACCAACGCACCTCGATGCCGAAGTCTTCCAGCTGGTCGCGTGTTTCTTGCTGTTTTCCGCCTCCGCCAAAGGGATGCTCTTCAAGCATCACGCGGACCGCAACACCACGCTCCGCTGCCCGCGCCAGTCCAGCGATGATGGCAGGCTCCGAAAGCAGGTAGACCGAAAGATCGATGGTGCAGGCAGCGGCATCGATCTCGCGGATGATCGAGTCCACCCCATCGTCGGGTTGCACGGTGAGCCCCACCAATTCGGGTGGAGGGGCGGTGAGTGGTGCGCAGGAAACGTAGGTAGTTTGGGGCGTGAAGGGATCGAGGGGAGAACATCCCGCCAGGATCAGGAACGCACCGAGCACGACCAGCAGCGTGGCGTGGCGACGTGGCGTCACATCACGCCAGCGCCATGCCGATTGGCTGGCGGGGATGGTGCAAGACCTAGCGGCGGGTCCGCACACGGACCGGAACTGGCTCGGGTCTGGCAGTGGGGAATCGTGAGGCCAGCCAGTCGAGGATGCGGGAAATCAAGTCCTGGGCCACGTTGTGCTCCGGAGTGTCTAGGTTCGTCGAGCAGAAACGAACGTGATGACCGACGAGCAAATTGCGCTGTTCTTACTGTCAAATAGTACCGAGGGTTGATCCAAAAGTCACCCCACCTGCGCACAACGTGCCGCACTTGACGTGGCAATGCGCTCCGGAAGTGGATGTTTACCTCCGCAGATGGGTGGGGGGAATTGTCCGTACACCACGCAGACCTCGGGGTTGAACTTGCCCGGGGAACTTTTGAGTGCTGCTGACATTCATTGGCTCATGTTGAAGCTATCACAAACGAATGAGGCGCTGGATTAGCGTGGATAGTCGATGCCAATCCGGCCAAGAATGCGAGCGAGTGCCGCCGCAGCCGGACCATCATTCGATCCGGATGTTTCGATCGAGATATCCTGCGGTAGTCGCACACCGAGATCGAGTTCGGTTGCCCGTTGGACGAGCTCGTCTTCCCAGGGGCCAGCGACCTGGTGATCGCGGGTCAGGTCCTCGTCGACCAGGGAGAGCGCCAGGAGTTCGGCGGCGATGGGATCGTCGCAGGTCGCGAGGAACTCGAACGACGGGAAATGGCGCACGATCACGTGTCGCTGCAGGGGGCGCGCCTGCAGGATGGCCACGGCCACTTCGGCCCGATGCTTCGATCCGAGCAGGCGGAGGCGGGTTCTGGCGTCGGCATGGCGAGCGAGGAGGTCGAGGACGTATGGTCCGCGCCCGGTAACGGCGTCGATATCGATGATGGACCAAACGACGTTCGCGTCGGCCAGCCGGGTTGGCAGGAACGTGCTGGTCATGGCGCTGCCCGCGGCACCGGTCAGGGTGACCTGGCGCCACCCCTTGCCGCGCCGGCCGGAGACTGCCGCAATCATGGGTTCGGGTAGCAGCAGATGCGATTGCAGGCCGCGCCGCCGCAGGTAGTCGCGGAGTTCCATCGCGACCGGATCGCTGCGGCGCAGGGAAGATGGCAACAGGGTGATATCGCCGTCCACGACTGGGAAAAGCTGCTCGAACCCGGCCCGGAAGGACTCGGCGTTGGCGATCCGGATGGTAGATGACACCCTGTGACTCCCTGGGATCGACCCGCTAGCCCTTCCCGCGTACTGGCTTCTGGTGCGGGGATAGTGAAAGATCGTGGCGTGGTACCGTACGGCCCATGACAACGAATTCCAGCGATGAACATACCAGTTCCGGAGGTCAAACGGCAGACGATGCGGAGTCGGTCTCGACCAGCTTCGCCGCGGCCCGGCAGTCGATTGATCGAAAATTGCAGATCGATTCGCCGGAGCAGGATGGACGCATCTTTCGCTGGCTCCTGATCGCCATGTTCCTGGTCTACCTGGCTGGGGCGGTGACGTACTTCGTCTGGCGTGGCCAGTCGTTTCGGCCCGATGCCTGGGCAGTGTTCCTGCTGATTGGCGCTCTCCTGATGGGCCGCGCTGGTCCATTCCTGCGGGACTGGATTCCGTTCGTGCTGCTCGTGTTCGGGTACGAGTTCCTGCGTGGGGTGGCCGGCGATTTCGTCACCGGCGGCCGGCGGGTCGGAGACCGGGAACGGTGGGAGCTGCCGCAGGTGCAGGTCGAGCGCCTGGTGGACTTCGACAAGGTGCTCTTTTTCGGTCACGAACCCGTCTCGACCGTACAGGGATGGTTATTCCGGCCGCAGAATCCACAGTGGTGGGACTTCCTGGCCATCATCATCTACACCCTGCACTTCGCGGTGCCCTGCATCTTTGCCTTTCTGCTCTGGGTGCGGCACAAGGGGTGGTTCTGGCAGTTCACGATCACCTTCTGCCTGATGACCTACTCCGCCTTCATCGCCTTCCTCCTGTTTCCGGCAGCACCGCCGTGGCTGGCTAATAGTTGGGGGGTTGTGTCCGGAATTGCCTGGCCAGCTTCGGCCGTGACCGCCGAGATCGGATTCGCCCCAATTCGGGAGTTCGACACGCTTTCCATCTTCCAGAATGCCAGTCCCCATCCGGTGGCGGCTTTCCCATCTCTGCATGCAGCGTTTCCGTGGTTGGTGCTGCTCTTTGCCGTGCGCTGTTTCGGCAAGTGGGGCTTGCTGATGCTGATCTACAACGCCGCGCTGTGGTTCTCCGTGGTCTACCTGGCCAACCACTGGATCGTGGACATCCTGGCCGGAATTGCCTGGGCGACAGTTGCCTTTATCACGGTGGATGTGATCTGGCGTTATATCTCGCGGCACCAGGACGACTGGCTGCCACCGTGGATCCGACGTGCGATTGATCGCATCACGCACCCGATCGTGGTGGTGTTTGGTCCGCTCTGGCACGCTCCGGGCCGGGCTCGCACCTGGGTCCGGCGACATTTGGTTTCTGGTTAGGGCAATGCGCGGAGAGGTGGAGCCCTCACTCGCAAGGAGAGGAGGACCATACGGCAGCCGCGCGCTTTCTGTCGGCCAGCCGGATGGCGGCTGCCTGGGACTTCCGTACTGCATTTGAGCGAGACGCGTGCGTGTCAACGAAAAGCATCTCCCGTCACTTTTGCCGCGTTTCACACCGAGGTCATGTACAGACGTGAGTCACTCCCCCTTACGCCAGTTGGTTGTCGAATCGCCTTTTTCACTGGCTGTCACCTGCGGACCAGTTGCCTGGACCACCGGTCGCTCACCCCGCCACCGGTGGGATGCGGGCGTGCTGACCTGGGTTGGCTGGGAGGGTAATCGGATCGTCTGGCGCCAGGTCGAGCAGGTGGGGTCGGATGAGTTGCAAATCACCGGCACCGGTGCCCCGGGAGTGGATCGGGAGTGGGCGCGTGCCGTGCTGGGGATCGATGCGCCGTTGCCGGCCTATGCCGATCCCACGATTGGCGCGCTGGCCGGCCGCTTTCCCGGACTACGGCCGTACTGCGATGGATCGACCTTCGAGGGCATCATCACCGCCATCGTCGGGCAAAGCATCTCGGTGGCGGCAGCGGCGGTCACGCAGAACAAGCTGGCCGCGCTCTTTCCCAATGAGGTGGAGGTTGGCGGCCTGACGATGCGTCCTCTACCTGCCGCCGCTCAGTTGGCCACATCGACGGCGGATCTGGTGCGAACCAGTGGCGTGACCATGCGCCGGGCCGACGCGATCGTCTTCGCGGCGCGGGAATGTGTGGCGGGCAACCTGCCTGACGATGCCTGGGTGCGGGCCTATCCGGTTGCCGCCGTCCAGGAATTGCTCAAGCTTCCGCTGGTGGGCCGCTGGACGGCGGAGTCGGTTGTGCTGTGGGGGCTGGGTGCTCCGGATGCCCATCCGACCGGTGATGTGGCGTTGCTCCGAGCGGCACGGCATGTTTACGACCGCCCCGAGATGTCGCTGAAGGACCTGGATGTGCTCGCCGAGCAGTGGACGCCAGCCCGGGGCCTGGCGGCACGCCTGTTGTGGACGGAGCTCTTCGGACCGGCGCCCGTCAGTTGACCTCGGTGCCATCGAGCCAGCGTTGCATCACGACCACTGGCGATTTTTCGTAGCCCATCCGGTCGTAGAACTCCATCACGCCAAGATTGGAATCGCGCACCATCAGCTGGCATTTCCGAATCTGGTGGTCCAGCAGCCACGCCTCCGCCGCCTGCACCAGACGTGCGCCGTACCCATGCCGCTGATGCTCGGGATCGACCGCCAGGTAGTAGACCCACCCGCGGTGACCGTCGTGCCCGACCATGACTGCGCCAACCAGGTTGCCCGCAACGCGCAGGGTCAGAATGTCGGAGTTCTCCCGGCCCCGTGCCAGGTCGAAGTCTCGCTCGGGAGGGTTGTAGTGCCGCACCAAACCACACAGCGTCCAGAGTTGCACGATGTCGCTCCGGTCGTGCGGTTGGGCGGGTGCAATGGTGATGTCGTCGTTCACGGGTGTTCCTCTGCTTGGGCCAGTCGAGCTGCAATACGCAGTGGGCAGGTGTGGAGCGTATCATGCGTTCAGAGGACGATTGCATGTGGCAATCCGACCATCGAATTTCCCCCAGGAGGCAGCGCAGATGTCACAACTTCGCGATTTGATCGAGCAACACTCGGCGAGTGAATTGAGTCGTCGGCAGATGGTGGCCAAGGCATCTGCCCTGGGCATCGGTGCCGCAGGCATGGCCGCGCTCCTGCAGCATCCTGCTCTGCTGGCCCAGGCGACTCCCGATGCATCGCCGGTGGCGGTGACCAGTGGACGGCCGGATGCGGGAACCGACGGCCAAACCCGGGGCGAAGGCGGAGAACTGCGGATCCTGGTGCCACAGGGAGCGTCGGGGCTGAGCGCCCACAATGCCACCGGAGGCAAGGACATTGCGGCGGGGATGGTCATCTCCGAGCCGCTGTTGGCCTACGGCGCCGACACGGGCCTGGTGCCCATCCTGGTGAAGGAAGTGCCGACCATCGAGAACGGCCTCCTGGCGGCCGATCTTTCGACCGTCACCTTCAACCTGCTGGAAGGCGTCACCTGGAGCGACGGTGAACCGTTCACCGCGGACGATGTGGTCTTCACGTGGGAATGGAACGTCGACCCGGCGAATGGTTCGATCGATTCGGTCTCGTGGGAACTGCTTTCCAACGTGGAGGCCGTCGATGAGTACACGGTGCTGGCCACGTATGCCTCGCCGACAATCGGCTGGTTCCAGCCGTTCGGCTCGAACATTGGCGCCATCTATCCGCGCCACTTCTGGGAAGGCAAGGACGCCGCCGCTGCCAACGAAGCGTTCCTGATGAGCCCGATCGGCACAGGGCCGTTCAAGCTGGAAGAGCTTTCACCCAACGACCAGGTGATCTACGCGCTCAACGAGAACTACCGGGAGCCGAACAAGCCCTACTTCAGTCGCATCATCCTCAAGGGTGGCGGTGACGCGGCTTCGGCTCTGTCTGCGGTCACGAAGACGGGAGACTGGGACCTGGCCTTCACCCTGCAGATCGACAAGCAGGCCCAGCAAGCCAACCTGGGCGACAAGGGAGCTGTCTACGGACCTCCGGGCACAGGCGTCGAGAAGATCCAGTTCAACTTCTCCGACCCCAATGCTGAGGTTGATGACCAGCGTTCGCAAAAGGACACGCCCCATCCTTTCCTCACGGACCCCGTGGTGCGGGAGGCGATATCGCTGGCGATCGACCGCGACCTGATTGCCGAGCAGCTGTATGGTGGACCGCCAAGCGAACCCGCCGGACGGAACATGCTGGCCGGAATGGCCATCTACGAATCGCCAAACACGACCTGGGAGTTCAATCCGGAGAAAGCTGCCCAGATTCTGGACGAGGCTGGCTACACGCTCAACGGCAACGTGCGTGAGAAGGATGGCGTGCCCCTGAAGCTGCGGTACGTCACCACCACTGCCCCGGTGCGCAAGAAGGTTCAGGAGGTCGTCAAGGCTTCCCTCGCCGATCTTGGGTTCGATGTCGAGTTGGTGCAGGTGGACGGCTCGATCTTCTTCGATGCGACCAACGAGCAGAACTTCACGCACTTCTATTCCGACATGCAGCAGTACACCGATGGCGCGACATCGGCCTTCCCGATCAACTACATGAAGTACTGGTACGCCGGTCCGGAGGGCGAGAACATTGCCCAACTCGAGAATGGCTACACGGGCACGAACAAGACTCGCTACAGCAACGCTGACTACGATGCACTCTGGGAACAGATTGGAGCCGTGGCGACCGAGCAGGAAGCGATCGATCTGTTCATTGCGATGAACGACCATGTGGTCGAGAATTTCGTCGAGATTCCGGTGGTGCAGTTGGTGGCCGATCGCTTTGCCGCCCGCAATACGTTCAACGTCGACAACATCGCCGTGACCGCTTTCGGCGATACGTTCTGGAACCTTGCGAACTGGAACAACCTGCCGGGAGCTGAGTAACGCGCATTGCCGGGAGTAGTCTTCGCTGCTCCCGGTCAATGACTCCAGGAGCGAATGATGTCCAGCAAGACGCCGCCAGGCCAGACGGCAACGAGGGTAGCGCCCGCGATCATGTTGATCCTGATCGTGGCGTTCATCCTGCAACTCCTGTTCATCGACAGCACGTTCTGGCAGGTTGCTGTGGGTGTGATCCTCATCGCGGCGCTGGGGGCCACCATCGGCTGGTTGGTCACCGCTCTGCGTCGCGACAACGATGGTGTCACCGGTATCTGACCCGATTGACTCAGTTGCAGGGTTGACATTGTCAAGAGTGTACGTATATAGTGACGGTGCTGTCCCGAGGGACTGGGATCACGTAACTTCCCGGCACTCGACAGGAATTCGGTTCAAGCTGCGGGGCTGATGCCGATCTCTTTCCTGGCGAGGGCGACGACAAGCAAACCGATCGCGTTGCGGGGCGTCGGTCGGGCTTGCGAATCGTCAGCGGTGAAGAAGCGTCCAGTCGCCGGGACTGCCCCGTTAACGGGGGAAGGGGTATGTAAACGAGCCGGGGCACCACGCCCCGGCTCGTTTACGTGTTGGTCGATTCCCTGAGCTCCCCATCTCCACAAGTCACGCCGCAAATGGCTGGACCGAGGAGGTGCCGGTTTTTCCTCAGGAGGCCGGCACGGCGAGGTAGATGTCGATCTCAAGCTCATCGTCATCATCGTCATCGCCGTCGAGGTGCGCTATGCCAAACGCATCCGGCGTGTTCAACGGGGCCAGTCCGATGGTGAGATCGTCGTCGTCGTCAACTACGCCGCCAATGTCGCCGCAGGCCTGCGGTGCGGCCGGGTCACCAACCACGATCGCATGCGCGTCGTTCAACAAACTGCTGAGACTGGTGTCGAGTTCGGTGTCGGACTCCCACACGGCAATCGCTTCCATACTGCCCTGCTGCGTGCCGGTGGTGGGCCGGGCTTCCCGCAGTTGAAACACCACTGCGCCCGGATCGGCGCAGGTGCCGGAAATGATGGCGACCGGCAGGGATGTGCCGGATTGGGCGGTGGCCATGCCGGCGCCCAGCCCGATGGTAGCGGCCAGCGCGATGCCGCAGGAGATGGTCGACAGGCGTTGCAGGTTCATCAAATGTCCTCCGT
>CAZNQC010000016.1:0-31533 GCA_964574825.1 uncultured Sphaerobacteraceae bacterium
GAGGACCGGATTGCGTGGTTCGTGATTCTGGACGAGATGAACCTCGCCCATGTCGAGTACTACTTCGCCGACCTGCTGAGCGTGATCGAGTCTGGACGTGATGCTGACGGCTGGACGAGCGAACCGCTCCGCTTCACCTATCCCGAGACTCTGGACGATGAAAACGTTCCACCCCGCGAGGTGAAGCTGCCGCCCAATCTCTATCTCATCGGCACCGTCAATATGGATGAGACGACCCACGCCTTCAGTCCGAAGGTGCTCGACCGCGCCTTCACCATCGAACTGACCGAGGTCGATTTCACCAGCTACCCACCAGTTTCCGCCCACATGGCATCAGCAACGCTCGACGACGAAGCGAGGCGATCACTCCTTGCCGACTTCTCGCGCGGTGGCCAGTTCGCCCGGATCGACAAGGGCGAGATCGCGGACTTCGTTGCTGAGCATGATGAGGTGCGGAGCTGGTTGCAGGACCTCAATACCCGGCTGGCCCGGTATCGCATGCACTTCGGCTATCGCGTCTTCGATGAGATCGTCCAATATCTGGTGAACAACGAGGCCAATGGCATGCAACCACTGGAGGTCGCCTTCGACCAGGCAGTCACCATGAAGGTGCTCCCGAAGTTCACCGGCTCCCGGGCGCGGCTCCTCGCTCCCCTCACCGACGTCCTCGTGTGGGCCATCGACCCCGATGGCAACGATCTGGTTGGCACTGCCGACACCCTGCAGCATCGGACGTTCGAAACGGATATCAGGAGTGTCCTGCAAGCATCGAGCTTCCGGCGGGTGGCTACCCGGGTTGCCGAGATGATCGATGCCCTGGAGCGGGATGGTTTCGTTTCGTTCGGGTAGGGCGCGTTCGGGAGGCGTCGTCGCCTTCATACGGGTGGGCTGTTCAGAAAAGGGGGACGCGGCGTACAGGGTCAATGGATTCGAGTGCACCCACCACTGGCTCCGAGCCGACTGCTGCCGACATCATCCTCACGCAGGCGCGGAAGGTCAGCCCATATGGGCCCCCTTCCCTCCCCTGTAAACGGTTACAGGCGGTTGCGCGATCCGTCATGACGGCCATGCATGGCCTATGCTTCCTGCTTGCGGTTTCGCGTCGCAACCGTTCAGTGGGGTACTGGTGCACCGTTCTTCCTCTTCAACTGACCCGGCCACCTGGCAACGCCAACAACTGGACATCCTGCAGTCGTTCCTGCAGGTGGACATGTTGCGCGATCCAAATGGTATCGAAGAGCAGGCTTGTGCCATTGAGCACGAGGCCCTGGCCCGCCACGACCTGAAGGTGGCCTGCACAGCACGGATCCAGCAGGGGCGGGTCCAGTTCGAACTGAACGACCTCGAAGCATCCCTCGCTCACTTCCGGGAGGCCGAGCGCCTGGCCCAGGCAGGCGCCTATTGGGCAGGCGAGGTCGACGCACGCTGCCGGATTGGCGGTTCGATGATCTGGCTGGGACAAACCACCGAAGCCGAACCCCTGTTGCGAGCGACCCTGGCGGACGCTCGCGCCTTGAACGACCCACGAATGGTCTGCCGGATACTCAACAACCTTGCGGCGCTGTGCTCGACCACCTCCCGGCATTTCGAAGCCATCGAATTTCACGCCGAAGAAATGGCCATCGAGGCCGAAGAAGGATTCACCGGCGACTGGCTGCTGGCGGCCAACAATCTTTCCGTCTGTTACCTCGATCTGCATGATTTCGAGGCGACCCGCAGTACCTGCCTTGATGCTCTCGACCAACTCACCATCGTTGCCGACGACATGAACATCGCACCCAACCTCCTCCACAACCTGGCCGAGGCAGAATCCAGACTCGGATTCAGGGAGGACGCCCGGCGACACTTCGATGAGGCCATCAATGGTTCGATCGACATCTTCAACACCTGCAAGGTGTTGCTCGACGCGGGAGACCTGGCCCGCGAAGACGGAGATCTGGAGGCAGCTCGCGGCTACTACGAACGCCTGGTGATGTTGCAGGAAACCGAGCGCACCGTCACCGACCGGTACCTGCTGGCCATGGGACGCTGGGGGATCGAAGCAACCACCGGAACCTGGACCAGAAGCACCGCCGATGAACTCGAAGCGATGCTGGCAGCCAACATTCCTCCCGAACACGACATCCAGATAGACGTCTATGAGGCTCTGGGTGCCAGTTATGAAGGCCTGGGAGATTATCCAGCCGCACTGCGCCACTATCACGCCGCCAGCACATTCCGCGAGGACTTCTGGAACCAAACGTTCGAGCTGCACGCCTATTCGTCGGCCAAGGCACTGCAGACGCGCGAAGCCCGGCGCAAGGCCGACAGCGAACGGAGCCGGCGCGAGGAACTGGACCGCCTGCTGCAGCAAGTGGTGCGCTTGAATGAGGAGAATGAAGCCCTTATCGCCCAGTTGCAGGAGCAGGCTACCCAGCTGGAGCATCTCTCCCGCCAGGATGCGCTCACCGGCCTGGTCAACCGCCGCGGGTTCGACGAGGTCCACACCAGGCTTGGTCCGGATGAGTCACTCACTCACGCGGTGATCCTGGTTGATATCGACGACTTCAAGCAGATCAACGACACCCATACGCACCACATCGGTGACCGCGTTCTACGGGAGGTGGCAAACATCCTTCGCTCAGCAGTGCGATCGACGGATATTGTGGGCCGGTATGGTGGGGAAGAGTTCGTGATCCTGCTGAAGGACCAGCGAGACGCCGTGGCCATGGTCGTAGCCGAGCGGATGCGCCGTGCCGTGGAAGCATTTGCCTGGGAATCGATTGGGGCAGGGCTGGCGGTTACCATTAGCATCGGACTCTGGAACCCGCGGTTGAACGAGTCGCCCGCCGATTCCCTGCACCAGGCCGATCTGTTGCTCTACCAGGCCAAACGCACCGGCAAGAACCGCGTGGTGACTGGACCGTTCCTGCTCGATCGGATTGCAAGCTGACCAGGAGGCCGTGTGCACGGCACACGCTTCCCGGACCGCCTGGTGACGCCTCACAACGTGCCGGGAAGACACATGACCGCGAAAGACTACCGATCCGCCAGGACGGCAGTTGGATTGCGCCTCGATCGCGGGGTATAGTATGTACGTACACCCTTTGGCCGGGTGATGCTGGCACCAGTGCCGCAGATGGGGCCAAAAAGGAAACCGGATTTTCGGAACGCGCGTTTACGTTGGTAATGACCAGTTGCCACCCTGCCAATGCTGCCAGGGTGGCACGATTTGGGAACACGGTGGGGCTGGCGCCAATGGTGTCTGGCAGGATGGGAGAACAGGAAGCATGAGGTCGGGAACCGCATTGCAGGTACGGACGCGCGCCGTCGCATTGCCGCTGCCACAGCCGCGGCTGGATGTGAAGCTGCTGGGGATGGTGCTGGCGGTGCTGGGGTTGGTGCTGACCATGTTCGCACCATTCGTTGCCCCAGCCGGAGCCTGGTCCGCCCCTCGCACGGTGTATGTCGAAGAAACCGGTCACACGCTCGACCAGGTGTTCCTCGATGTCTGGCGCGACAATGGCCGCGAGGCTTCGTACGGCTATCCGATCACGCCGGAAATCACGCTCGAAAACGGGCACATCGTGCAGTACTTCCAGTACGCCCGGTTCGAGTACTGGCCGGAAGCAGATGCCAACGGCCAGCATTTCCACTTCGGCAAGATTGGTGAGGAACTGCGGCCAATCAGCCTCCAGCGGACCACGCTGGGCTGGAATTCGACCAGTGCCGATTCCTCATCCGGCACCGATCTCCTGGCCATCAACAAGGCCTGGCTGCCGGTGACCGCCACCACGGTCGGCACCAATGCCCGGTTTGTGGAAGACAGCAAGCACACGGTGCAGGGTGGCTTCCGCGAGTTCTGGGAAAGCACCGGCGAGGTGAGCTATCTCGGCAATCCCCTCACCGAGGAGTACACCCAGGGCGGCAAGACCTACCAGGTATTCGAACGCGGCCAGCTCGTCTACAACGAGGGTGGCGAGGCTGCAATGGTGCCGGTTGGGCGCCAGTTGGCCGATCGCTACGGTCTCGACCAGTCGCCGGTGGCGCAGGGTGACGTGCCCTCCTATAGCGAAGAGCTGTTCATTGCCCCAGAACCCGAGCCGAGCGGCGTGGGTGGCACTTCTGGCACCTACACCCCCGGTGGCGGTGGCATCACCATCGATATCAACCTCAGCTCCCAGTACATGACGGTCTACCAGGGCAACACCGTGATCATGGAGACCTATATCTCCTCGGGACGCCCAGGCTTCGATACGCCGACTGGCACCTTCTACATCCAGTTGAAGAACGGCACGCAAACGATGGAAGGCGTGCTGGGCGGCGAGTATTACAACGTGCCGGATGTTCCCTCGGTGATGTACTTCACCGATGTTGGACACGCCATCCATGGCGCCTACTGGCACAACAACTTCGGTTCGGTGATGAGCCACGGCTGCATCAACGTGCCGGTGGACCTGGCGGCCTGGCTCTACGAGATCACACCGGTTGGCACCCCCGTCATCATCCACTGGTAGTCCTGAGCGGTCAGTACCCTGTAAGGAGCCCGTTGGAGCAGTTGCTTCCAGCGGGCTCCTTCCTTGTTGCCCTGGGTGGCAGATGCGGGGCTCGAACAGGGCCCTGGGGATACCCGTTGGATGGATCCGTCGGGAACAAAGGAGGCGCAGCCTCTGGAGGCGTCACGGACCCGTGCCGCTGGTCGCAGGACACGAATGTGTTCCTGGCACGGGCACGGGGCACCCGCCATTCGGGGCTCACCAGCCTACCTCGGCTCTGTTCCCTTCCTCACCGGTTCGGCCTCACCACAACTCGATGGGGGCGTCCATCATCTGGGCCAGCTTGTGCACTGAAACCGCGTAAGCCGAGCGTTGGTGGCGGAATGCCTGCCAGGCTGCGTCCAGGTCGGACTTCAACGTCAGACCGGCGGCGGTGAGGGCGGTGCAGGCTTGCCGGAACTGATCCTGGGTCACATCGGGTGCGGCGTCCTCGCGGTGGAACGTGATGACATGATGGTGAAAGGTGTTCGCCGCATTGGTGATGGCCAGTGTCCCCTGGGTCAAGCAGTCCGCGGCGTCGGGATCGACCGGCTGGTCCAGCACATTGTTCCTAAAATTCGCGCCATCGAGCACAATCAGGGCATCCGTGACCCAGTGCGTATGCATGCTGGGGGCAAACAGCAGGAGGTAGGCCTGCACGCTGTCGTAATTCGCCGCCATGTTGGAGAACGCGGCGGCCCAGGTTTTCCAGATCGCTACCAGGTCGTCTGGCGTGCCGGATTTCGTCATCTGCTCCAGCAACTGGGGGCCGGTGGTGACCCCGCCAAGCGCCTCATCCATCTGCTCCAACCGCCGCTGACGCTGGTTGAACGCCGAGTTCATGGTGGCCAGATAGGCAATGAGGAGGGCGACGATGATGGGACCGGTAAATGCCTCGATCAGGGCGAGCGTGGTTTGCAGGAGGGTGGAGGGTTCACCCCCAAATCCCAGCACCGACAGCGACGAGACGCTGTTGACGTAGGACACATGGAGCGTGTCCCTGGAGATGCCATAGAAGATCAGGGTATATCCGACCGCGGTCACGGCCAGGGTGGTGGCAATCACGCCCAGCAGGCTGACCGGCACGTACAGCGCCCAGAGTTGGCGCCGAGGCCGGTCGGACCGCCGGATCAGGCCGATCATCCGCATCACGTTGCGCACGCTACGGAAGACGATACGCACGCCGGGCGACATGGTGGCCGTGGGCACCATCAACACCAGCATCGCCCAGTAGAAGATGCCGATGACCATAATCAGGCCAATGATCGCCGCGAGAATCCGGATCAGATCCTCCAATGATGATCCCCCTTGAAGAGCTGGATCTGGGGCAGGATGCCGTGATGCGATTTCGGTTCGTCGGTCCAGGATGATACCCGAATGTAGACCATGTTACAGAGATCCACAACCGCCGTTTCATAGAGTTTCCGGTTGGTGCTGAACTGGGTCCAGGCCGTCTCGATGTCCTTTACCAGCGGCAGTCCAGCGGTGACAAGGGCCTGGGTGGCGGTATCGAACTCCGCCCGCGAAACTTCGGCCTGCTGGTCATCGCGGTGGAAGCGTAGCAGGTGGTGCTTAAAATGCTCGGTGGTTTCGGTAAGGGCCTTGATGCCGGTTTGCAGGCAATGCTCGGCCTTGCGGTCGGTGGGCAAGTCCAGCACGGTGTTGCGCAGGTTGGCGGCGTCGAGCACCGTCATGGCGCCGTGGGCCCAGTGATTGCGGAGCCGCGGGGCAAAAATGATGAGGTAGCCCTCAACCGACTGATAGCGCTCGTCGATTCGTGTGAACTCGGCCCCCCACTCCGTCCAGATCTGGTGCAACGAAGAGAGGTCGCCCTTGCTTTCCTCGGCGGTGTGTTCCAGCAGCATCGGGCCATTGACGGCCTGGGCCAGCCGCTGGTCCATCAGGCGCAACTGGGAGGTCCGGTCGTCAAACGTCTGGTTGATGGTGGAGAAGTAGGTGATGAGCAGGGCGAGCAGGACCGGCTCGGTCATCGACTCCAGCAATGCCAGGTTTGATTGCCGCAGGGTGTTGGGCATGCCAGCCAATCCCAGGGTTGACAGGGAGGAGAAGCTGTTCTGGTATGACGTGAGCCAATTGTCGGTGTACAGTCCCCAGAAAATCAGGGTGAATCCCACCAACGTCTGCAGCATGGAAGCCGTAATGATGGCCAGCAGGCTGATCGGCACGTAGAACTGCCAGACACGACGCCGGTATTCGCCGTCACGCTTGCCAATGCCCCCGACCACCAGGAGCGTATTGCGCATGCCGCGAAAGATGAGGCGCGCAACGGGGGGCGGGTCAGTGCCCTGCACCATCAGAATGCGCAACGACCAGAAGAACGTGATGAAGACGAGAACGCCGCCGATGAGGACGGCGGCCACTCTCAGCCACTCATGTTCTCCCATGTCATGCAGTATCCGCTCGATCTCTTCCACCCGATCCCTCCACAATCGGCATGCGCATGGTGCCTCCCGAACGCCTACGCCTTGCGCAGGTTGGGAGCAGGCACACCGAAGAGCGCCTGGCGGGCAACGTTCCAGGCCACCAGTCGTGCATGTTCGACAACGGTTCCATTATCCCCAAGAATCCGCACCGACAGACCCGCTCCATTCGGCAACTCGCTGACACCGCTGAGCGTGCGCGGAACATCGGCCAGGGCCGACCGCAACTGACCGATCAGGTCTGCTGTCTCCGGACGACGAGTGAAGATGTACAGCACGCCAAACGCATCATATCGTCCCAGCAGGGCCGGGTTGCGCGGCGTGAAGCGGGACGGCTGCAGCTTGATCGTGTCCGCCACCTGCAGGGTCCCGTCCAGGTCGAAGGCGTCCATCTGGGCGAGGTAAATGTCGTACTCGTGGTACTCGCCGTGGGCGGTGCGGCCCGGGGTGAGCACATCGCCCACGATGGCGGTGGCGGTGGGGTGCAGATGGAGGTTGGTGCGTTGAAAAAACCGTGAGTTGCGATAGGGAATGGTGTAGTCCGGCAGATATTCGATCAGGCTATTGGCATCGGCCGTGATGTTCACAAGCTGGGAGATGTAGTTCTCTTCACATTTGTAGAGTTTGCCGGCCGACTGGGTGGTGACGTGGGCTGCGGCGCCCTCGCGGCAGGTGATGTCGATGCGATAGCGATCGCCCTGCAGCATGCCACCGCCGTTCTGCATGAACATGATGGTGGGCATGTCGGGCCGGGCCGGGTCGTAGTACATGGGTTGGAAAAACTGGAGCGGCGACCGGTAGTAGTGGTGCACCATGCGGGTTTTGCCGTGCGAGACCGCAAACTCGACTTCGAGCAGGCCAATCTTCCCCGGCGCCCCCGCCCCGAGCACGCTCACCGCTTCTCCGGCATAGGCGCGAAACTCCCGGGGCAGGTCGACCGGCAGGAGCCGGGCCGGATCGTCACGTGCGATGAGGACCGTGTCTGGCATGGGGTTCCGGTGGTGCCTTTCGTTCAGAGCCGGTGAGGGCGTGGCCCCGGAATGGTGGCTATGGACCGTTCCGGGGCCAGGTATCGCCACGGGAACCCGTGGGACTAGTGTGTGTGTGCGTGGACGTGATCGTGATGATGGTCGTGATCGTGGTCATGCGAATGGCTGTGGGAATGCGGCGGGATTTCGTCGAGCTTGATGCGACGAGCCTCCGCATTGTCCTCGCGGTGCGCGTTCATGTGGTCCAGCACATCCAGCACGTCGGTCAGTCCCTGGCCGGTCATGCAGTTGGTCATGATGTAGGGAGCGCCATCGGGCCGGGCGTCTTCGGCGCCCTGGCGCATGACGTCGAGGTTGGCGCGCACGTAGGGGGCGAGGTCGACCTTGTTGATGACCAGCAGGTCGGAATGGGTGATGGCCGGCCCCTTCTTGCGCGGAATGTCGTCACCCTGGGCCACGTCGAGCACGAAGATGTAGGAATCGACCAGGGTGGGGCTGAAGGTGAGGGTGAGGTTGTCCCCACCACTTTCGAGGAAGACGAGATCGGCGTCCGGGAACGTCTCGAGCATTTCCTCCATCGCCGCGATGTTCATGGTGGGGTCGTCGCGCACGGCGGAGTGCGGACAGGACCCTGTTTCCACCCCGGTGACCCGTGCTGCGTCGAGCACCCCGGCGAGGGCCGAGCGCACGTGTTCGGCGTCGAGCTGGGTGTAGATATCGTTGGTGATGACGATCGGCGAATATCCGCGCTCGATCGCCAGGGGAACCAGGGCCTCGATCAGGGCTGTTTTGCCCGAGCCCACCGGGCCGCCAACCCCGACCTTGAACGGCGTTCGCGTTGTTACCTCTCCTGCCATCTGCACCCTTCCTTGTCCGTGCCCGCCCGACCCAAATTCCCCACCTGGGAAGCGGTCTGGGCGCCGCATGTGTGCCGCCCGATGAGGAGCCGGGTTGGTGGAACCATACTCCGCCCCCACCTCCGATCAACTCACGAAGAGTCGCGCGGTCGCCTCTTCGTGACGCATGGACATCAGCTCCGCGTAGGGAACCGAGCCACCGATATCCGCCAGCGTCCGATCCAGCACATCGGCTGTCACCTCAGCCACCACCGGGCGAAGCAGGTGGAGCAGCCGCTGCACTTCGCGATGGTCAACTTCCGACATGCGCAGCGCCGACCCCACGCAACTGGCCGCGAAGGCATAGAGTTCGCCGGCGACCGCCTCTTCCTCCGGAACGTCCAGGTGGGCCTTCAGCAACCCGAGGGCGACCGCCTGGTTGCCGGGCAGCTCCATGGCGCGAACTCGCTGCAGGTAGTCGCCCGAGAGTGTGTCGTCAAAGACGTCCCGGTTGAGCATCAGCACCTGCCGGCCAAGCCGGATGGATGCCTGACGCGGTTCCCGGGCGACCTTGACCGCCGTCAACCGCCGGTCGATCTGCTCGATGGCGTCGAGGTCGCGCTGCCGGGCGGCCCGCAAGGCGAGCAGCAGCCCGATGGCATCCGATTCCCCGGCGCTGTGCCGCAGCAGCCCGGCGGTGATGTGGTACAGCGCGGTGGGATCGAGCTCCCCCGCCTGGGCGTAGGATTCGATGCCATGCGAGAGGGTGTAGGACCCACTCGGGAAGAAGGAGTCCGCCAGCTGCAGGCTGGTCAGCAAGGGCAAGACAGCAGTCGCCACATCCCCCCGCTGCATCACGTCCGGTTTGCTCCCGGCACCGTCGGTCATTCAGGCCACCCCATCTGGACTCCACCACCTCGAACAGGGAACGGGGGCGACCCGATTGGCCACCCCCTCCAGGACCTGGCTAGACCAGGTAGAACAGTTGCGTCAACGGAAGCGATTCGGCAGGCGCAATCTGCGCCAGCTCGCCATTCACGGTGACCTGGAAGGTCTCCGGATCCACCTCGATGGTGGGAGTCTGGTCGTTGTAGACCATGTCGTACTTGGTCACGTCGCGGCAGCGCTTGACCGCAGCACACTGGGATTCGAGCCCCAGCTTCTCCGGAACACCGAGGTCGATAGAGGCCTGGGACATGAGGTTGACCCGGGTCTGCTGCTGGGCCTTGCCCAGGGTGCCAAACATCGGCCGGTAGTAGACCGGCTGCGGGGTCGGCAGCGAGGCATTGGGGTCGCCCATCTGCGCCCAGGAAACCATGCCACCCTTGACGATCAGCCGGGGCTTGGCGCCAAACGACCAGATTGGCCAGATCACGACATCCGCCATCTTGCCGACTTCCAGCGAGCCGAGCACGTGCGAATAGCCGTGGGCAATTGCCGGGTTGATCGTGACCTTGGCAATGTAGCGCTTGATGCGGAAGTTATCGTTCTCGGGCGAATCCTCCGGCAGCTTGCCCCGCATTTCCTTGGCATGGTGGGCAATCTGGAAGGCCCGGGTGAAATTCTCACCGGTGCGGCCCATGGCCTGCGAGTCGGAAGAGACGATGCTGATCACACCCAGGTCGTGCAGCACGGTTTCAGCCGAAATCGTTTCGGCGCGGACCCGGCTCTCGGCGAAGGAAACGTCTTCCGGCACCTTCGGATTCAGGTGGTGGCACACCATCACCATGTCCAGAAGCTCGGCCACTGAATTGACGGTGTAGGGCAGGGTGGGGTTGGTGGACGACGGCAGCACGTTGGGGAGTGAGGCCACCTTGATCACGTCTGGCGCGTGGCCACCCCCAGCTCCCTCGGTGTGGTAGGTGTGGATGGTGCGGCCGTTGATGGCGGAAATGGTGTCTTCCACGAAGCCCGACTCGTTGAGCGAGTCGGTGTGAATGGCCACCTGCACGTCGTATTCGTCGGCCACCTGCAGCGAGCACTCGATGACACCCGGCGTGGTGCCGTGGTCTTCGTGATCCTTGATGCCACCGGCGCCGGATTCGATCTGCTCGCGCAGGGTATGCGGCAGCGAGGAGTTGCCCTTGGCGAGCAGTAGCACGTTTACCGGCATGGCCTCGTAGGCCGAGAGCATCTTCTGGATGTTCCAGGGGCCTGGCGTGCAGGTGGTGCCGTTGGTGCCATCAGTGGGGCCGGTGCCGCCGCCGACCTGGGTGGTGATGCCGTTGGAAAGCGCGGAGAACGCCTGCTGCGGCGAAATCATGTGCACGTGGGCATCGGTGCCGCCGGCGGTGGCAATCTGGCCCTCACCAGAGATGATTTCGGTGTTGGCGCTGGTGATCATGTGGGGATCGACGCCCGCCATCATCAACGGGTTACCGGACTTGCCGATGCCGGCAATCTTGCCATCGCGGATGCCGATATCGGCCTTGATGATGCCCTGTTTGGCGTCGATGATGATGACGTTGGTGATGACGAGATCGAGGGCGCCGGCTTCGTGGGTCACGCCGGGCATGAGCCCCATGCCATCGCGAGCGGTTTTCCCGCCACCGTAGATGTTTTCATCGCCGTAGACGGTGTAGTCCTTCTCGATTTCGGCAATGAGATTGGTATCGGCCAGGCGGAACTTGTCGCCAGTGGTGGGGCCAACGTAGTCAGCATATTGGCTGCGAGGAATCGACGGCATCTACTTGCCTCCCTTCTTGGTGGCCGGCTTGGTGGACTTGCTGGGGGCGTTGGCCGCCTTTGGCATGGCCTTGGCATCGGCCGCCCGCGCCGCTGTGGCCGCCGCGGACTCCCTGGCATACTCGGCATCGGCCTGCTTGGCGCCGGCTTCCATGGTGTCCTCGGGGGTACTGAGGAATCCTCCCGCATGCATGCGGTCGATGGCGGCCTTCACCGGCCACTTGGCGGTGGTGCTGCCCATGGTGAGCATGTTGAACCCGACGGCGCGTTTGGTGCCGGCGATTTCAACGAGCTCCACCTGCCGCTCCTGGCCTGGTTCAAAGCGAACCGAGGTGCCGGCGGCAATGTTGAGACGCATGCCCATGGCCTGGGGGCGGTCGAAGTCCAGTGCGCGGTTCACTTCGAAGAAATGGAAGTGCGACCCGACCTGGGAGGCACGGTCACCGGTGTTGCGAACGGTGAGGGTAACCGTGCGGCGACCGGCGTTGATCTCGATGTCACCATCAGCAAAGTACAACTGTCCGGGCAGGTCATTAGGTCCGGGAGAGGTAACCATGATTGCGACGTCCTTTCTCCAGGCGGCAGGTCAAGCGATGGGCTGATGACAGGACACGAGCTTGGTGCCATCGGGGAAGGTGGCTTCCACCTGGATGAGCGGCATGAGTTCGGGCACACCGTGCATCACCTGGTCGCGAGTCAGTACCTTGGTGCCAATCTCCATGCAGTCGGGCACGGACTTGCCGTCGCGGGCGCCTTCGAGGATGGCCTCGGTGACCAAGGCGACCGCTTCGGAGTAGTTGAGCTTGGTGCCACGATTCATGCGCTTGCGCGCCAGATCGGCCACCACGTAGACCAGCAGCTTGTCGATTTCCCTGGGTGCAAGATTCACAGCATTACTCCTGCGCGTTCACGCGAGACGTTGCCTGAAACAGGCACATACCTGTCATCCGCCAATTCGCCATACCTCCTGCCTGCGCACGGGTACCCATGCCGATCACGATTCCGACCTGCGATCCCACCAGTGTCCCTTGAGCCGGTACAGATTGATATTGCCCTCCGGTGTTGTGGCATCGGCTGGCGGCACGGCCTTGAGCCGGTGCAGGAACGGCTTGGCGGCAATGAACAGCCACGTGACCAGCACGAAGGGCGCCGTGTACACGTGCGCTCCGTATGGGGCCACGATCGCGTCCAGTGCAACCAGAACGACGACCGAGCCGACGGCGGCGAGGACCGCCACGAGGACACTGTTGAGATCGAGCACGTAGAAGAGGCCGCCAAGCGCCATCATGGTGAGTACGGCGTTGTAGCCAGCCAGCCCGGCCGAGAGCGTTCCAGCATCCATCCCCAGCACCCACCCGGTGCCGAGCCCCACCAGGCTCCCGGCAATGGCCATGCTGAAGTCGATGTGACTGCTGCAGAGAATGCCGATCAGGAAGAGCACGCCAATGATGATCTTGCCCTGGAAAAAGACTTCGGCCGGACCAAGCAGGAACCCGTCGAGCACATCGCGGAAGCCAAGGCTGGCCCGTTCGCCGAGGGCCAGGGCCGGGAAGACGGGTGCCTGGGACTCGACACCGGCGTCGATGCGGTTGAAACCGTAGATGCCCAGCGCAAAGATCCAGGTGGTCACCACGAACGGTGCCGTGAGCGCCGGCATTTGCCAGGCACCAACCACATTGCCGATGGCGGCCGTCACGATGGTGACCGTGGCGCTCGCCACGAGGATGTAGATGGGCAGCCAGGTATTGTCACCCAGGTAGAACGCGAGCCCAATGCCGACCAGGGTTCCGTTGTAGCCATAGAGCCCGACCTTGGTCAGGCTGGACGGCACACCCAGCCAGTGGGCCGTTCCCGTGGAGACCGCGGTGCCGAGAATCGCATAGATGCCGAACTCCAGGCTGCCGACGAAGAATCCGATCAGGAAGAACAGCCCCGTGATTGGACTGTTCTGAAACATGACCTGCCCCATGCCGCGCAGGAGCTCGTCGACGAACCCGACCAGCGAATTTCGGGCTGACAGGTCCTCCCAGGTTCCCAGGGCGTTGGACGCCGGATTCATTGGTACCCCCCCTTTAGTTGCAGCGGTTCCGTCTCTCACGCCCAGCGTTTGCGGAACCCTGAGTCACCCCTATTTGCGTCTCATCGTACTAGTACTCTCGGCATCTGACTACCCGGCCCCAACACGTGCGTGTAGCCGGTACGAGCAGGGGCCCGCTCAGAAGTGGTTCATGCCCAGTCGCGGCAGGTCGCCCCTCCGTGTCCCTTTCCAACAGCCCCCTGTTGCCGGTCGCCCCAGGATCTGCGGTGAGACATTCATGGTTGATTTTTCCTGCCAGCATCGTCACCCGCCAACCAGTTTCTGCCAACAGCCAGATCGAGCTAGGGATGAGCGCCTGGCGTGGGCGATGGGAGCGGCTCAGCAGGTGTGGCGGCCGATTGGGTGAAGGTCGCGACGGCGGCCGGGATGCTTGCCACGATCTTCGCCGCCATGGTCGGGTCGTGCTGGAGTTCGTCCAGCACCCCGGGCTGAAGATTGGCCAGCCAGAGTTCCGTGTCACTTGTGTCAAGCTCGGTGGCCAGCGTCTGCAGCATGTCGAGGGCCGTGATATCCAGGTCTGCGCTGGCGGAGAGGTCCAGCACGACGACCTGAGGTGGGGGCGAGGCAGCACGCAGGGCCTGCTTCACAGCGTCGTGCACGGCAGTTGCGTTGAGGTAGATCACGGGCGCCACCGGTTGCAGCACCAGCAGCCCTGCCGGGACATCTCCGGTCACCACGGTCACGGGGTGAGCCAGTGGACGGCCGCGTGACACGAGTTGCCCCAGACGCGGGCGGTGGGTATTGGCCAGGAGGATGCCGAGGGAGGCGACGATGCCGATCACCAACCCGGGCAGGATGCCCCAAAGCACCACGCCAACAAAGGCGAACAGGCCGGCCACGAAATTCCACGGACGGAGCTGCAGCACCCGGCGAGCACCGGAGATATTGAAGAACCCAAGCACCGCGTTGATGACCACCGCGGCCAGCACCGCAAATGGAAGGTTGCTCAGCAGCGGCATGAGGGCCACGGCAGTCAACGCCGCCAAGCCGGCCAGCACCAGCGATGTCACCTGGGTACGAGCGCCGTTGCGGTCGTTGGCGGCCGATTGGCTGGCACCGCCACTGGAACAGAATCCCTGAAAGAGGCCACAGACCAGGGACGACGCTCCCAGCGCCACCAGTTCCTGGTCCGGCCGCACCTCATAGCGATGCTTGTCGGCATAGCGCCGGGCGATGGTGGTGCTTTCGGAATAGCAGACCAGCACGATGGCCACGGCTGCGGGCAGGAGTTGCCCCCAGGTGGAGAGGGAGACCATCGGCATCTCAAAGTCCGGCAAGCGCCCCTGGATATCGCCGATGGTGGCGACGCGGTGATTCTGCAGGTTGAAGATAGTGACGGCCAGAATGCCCGCCACCACAACCACCAGGGCACTCGGCACTCGTGGCCACCGACGTTCGATGATCCAGACGATGGTGAAGGCAGCGACGCCGATGCCCAGCGACCACCAACTCGCCTCATCGAGATGCCGGACAAGATGGAGGAACTGGGTGACGAACGCCCCCTCCACACTGGGGATGTCCAGCAATTCGAATGCCTGCCCCACGGCAATGGTCAGCCCCAACCCAAAGAGAAATCCGATCTGGACCGCTGACGAAATGAACGCAGAGACAAAGCCCAGTTTGAACGCCCCCAGCACCAGGAAGATGATGCCGGCGAGAACCGCCAGGGCCGCCGAGAGCGTGGCGAATCGCTGGACATCGCCATGCGCCAACGAGCCGACATGCGCGGCCGAGATGATGGCGGTGGACGACGATGGGCCACACATGAGCTGGCGTGAGGTGCCGAAGATGGCGTAGACCAGCGGAGCCCAGATGGAAACGAAAATCCCAGCCTGTGGCGGCAAGCCGGCAATCTGGGCGTAGGCAATGTGCTGGGGGATGACGAGTGCCCAGATGGCGATGCCCGCCACGATATCGACGCGGAGGTTGCTCCGATCGTAGTGCGGCAGCCAGGAGAGAATGGGAATCAGGCGACGAATGTCAGCCAGGATGGGAGCATGCGTCGGTGATGGAGGAGCGGCAGACACGAACGCACTCTTCCCTTCGTGGTGTAGCGGTGGGGGCCCAGGCGGAGCGCAGGTCCATCCCCCGTGGCGGCATGTCACCCGGCACGCCGCTGCCTCTCCCCGGACCTCGTGGCACCGGGATACCCCCGGCGGTCCTACCCCAGGATCAGCTTGCGGGTGAGGATGACACCCAGGAAGCAGGCCAGAATGCCCAGCCCATTGCTGCCGAAAATGTACAGCAGGGCGTGTTGCCATTTGCCATCTTCCAACAGGTTGATGGCGTCGAGCGAGTAGGAACTGAACGTGGTGTAGCCGCCCAGAAAGCCGACGACCAGCAACTGCTTCAGGTACGGATCGTTCAAGTACCGCTCGCTGAGATAGGTGGCGATGATGCCGATGATGAATGCCCCGGTAATGTTGACGATGAAGGTGCCGTACGGAAATGCCGTGCCAAGCCAGTTGTTGATCAGTTTCTCGGCGGAGTTGCGAGCGTTCGCCCCCACGAACCCACCGATGCCCACCCAGACGATTTCCATGTCTGTCGCCCTTCCTTCCGATTCCTACCCTGCGCCCTCACGCCCCGACCGGAAATGCTGGTGCCAGGACAGCCACCGGTGGCCGCGCAACAATGCGGTGGAAAGGCAGGATCTTCCCACCGCATTGTCTGTTGACCGATCAGCAACGTCTAGCTGGATGCCGTGATTGGCGCAATATCGACTGCTTCATCGTCCTTTTCCGCCATCATGCCAAAGATAGCGAGGATGATCGCCAGGGCTGCTGCCAGCCACAGCACCCTCTCGTCCCAATGCTTCGTGCCAAAGGCGCCGACCAGGCCGCCCGTGGAAAAGCCGATCAGAACGAGGAAAAAGTCCCAACTCTTGCTGAAGTTGACCTCTGGCTTCTTGATCAGACCAGCGGCCAGATAGGCAAACGCCAGTTGGACTACCAGCGTGACCGCCACGTTGCCGTAGAGCATGCCGTTGATCTTGTGGAACGCCTGCCCCTGCATACCGGCTACGAACGAGATGACCAGACAAATGACCCACGGCTCGAACCGGCCGTTGACGGCCGAAAACCCGAACACGATGAGAATCACGGACTCAATCAGCAGCACCGGCCATGAATAATCAGGGCCTATTTTGCCGATGAAATAGCCCACGAACACCATCGAGGCAGCGCCGATTCCGAAGGCCAGCACGGACGATGCCGCGTGGTACCACTTGGTCTCGTTACCGTCACCGTCGTTGCCGAACAGCCAGAACCCGACCTGGATGACATTGCCCGACTGAACCGTGGCAAACAGCCGGTCAATAAAGAACGTGTAACCCGACATCACCCCGGCCAGCACGGCCAGCAGAAAGGCGATGTACGGTTTCGACATGAGTGGGAACGTATCTTGCGTCACAGCGGAAGCTGGTAGTGGCGTCGCCATCTCTTCCTCCCCGGAAAACCAAATCCGTGCAGCGGAGATGGCCCCCAGGCGCCCATCCCCGCATGTTCACCTTCTTGCGCACGACGTTACCGGGTGAAGGGTTCTCCCTTCACGACTGATTGCTTGGTCTTGCTGAATGAGGCGATGACGTCGTCGCTCAGGTTGAGGTGAGCCTTGACCAGTTCGGGCGGTGTGTGCGCCAGCCACTGGTTGAAGGAGACATCGAGGAAGTCCTTCGAGCGAAACAGGGACAGGAAGACAAGCTTGCCGGTTCCCAGATTTTCGCCGTAGTGGCCCATGATCTTGGGAACGTAGCCAACATCGCCGGCCTGGTAGTTGAAGGTGCGCGCCAGGTTGCCGGTGTCGAACACGGTCATCCGGGCTTCACCCTCGATGTAGTACTGCCACTCGTCGGCGTTGGGATGCCAGTGCATCTCGCGCATGCCACCCGGATCAGCCTCCACCAGCACGCAGGAGATCTCGGTCACCGGGAAATTGCGCTGGTCGACGACCTTGACCCGACCACCCGGCACTTCGGTGGGTTCCAACTGGCTCATCTTGAAGCTGAAGAGCGGTCCGACCTCGTCAGTCGAGACAGTGCCGACCTTGTCCTGCTCCAAGGGCACCGGGGCCGGAGCATAGAAGATGTAGAGCTGCTCGGTATTGAGCGGAGCCAGTTGCTCGGCAGTCAGACCGAAGTTGCGACCGATCACTTCCGGTGGTGTGTGGTGCAGATAGTCGGTGACCAGCAGGGTGTGCTCTTCGGAAAAGGTGCCATCGTCGAACGCCAACAGGAATTCACAACCATCGGCGTGGGCCTGAATGGAGTGCGGAACGCCGGCCGGAAAGAACCAGAGATCGCCCACAGACACATCGTCCACAAAACTGTTGCCGTGGAAATCGATGGCCGTGATCCGGGCCGTGCCCTGGATCATGTAGGCCCACTCGCCTTCCTTATGCCAGTGCAGTTCGCGAACGCCCGTTTTACCTTCTTCGTTGAGGCCGTTGAGCCGCATGTTCACACCAGCGATTTCGGTGGCCACCGGAAGTTCACGCTGGGTGATTTCACGGGCCCAACCACCATGGCACAGCTTCACCCGCACATCGCCGTAGGAGAAGCGCAGATTGGGGAGCGTTCCCGCATCAGTGGCTGGGGGGACCAGCATGTCGGGATTCTCACGCTCGCGCATGAGGTCCTTCGGGCCAGGATCGGTGCCGCCCCGGGTCAAACTCGACATCGGTTGCAGTGACTTGGCCATATGTGATCTCTCCCCGTGACAAATCGCTAATGTCACCCATTCAGCACATGACGAATGGGTGCGGCCATCCGGTCCCGCCTCGATAGTAGGACCCCTTTTTGTCACTTTCAATGATAGTCCTGATCAGACTAGTACTATTGCGCATCTCGTGGCCGCCAGACGTCACAAAACGGGGTCTAGAGGACGACGATCGTCCCGGACAGTCCGGGCCACACCCGATCACCGCCGGTCATCTGGTAGCATCAGACAGTGCGTGGCGCCGTGAGGCTCGTCCCGATGATCGGGGGAGCACCGCGCCAAAGAACGGACGTCATGATCGACACGCTGGCCTCCCGGGCCAGTTCCCTCCGGCCCAAGACTGTCTTCCCTGGCCGCAGAGACTTCCTGCTGCTGGTGCTGCTGGGTGCCGTGTTGATGATGCCGGTTACGTACCGGGCCGGAACCGACCAGGCGCACGTCCACACCATCTTCCAGGGCATGATCGATGCCATCGTGGGACACCCCCACCACCACAGCGGGGAGCATGAGCACACCGCAGCCCCTTCGCCGTTCTCACCGCCTGGCATTCCGCTTTCTTCCATTGATGGTCATCACACGGCTCCGATCACCGGTGCCGAATCGGACGTTCCCCAACAGGTGCAGTTCGCTGGTCCTGCGCTCGCATTCACGGCCCTCCTGGTGCTTGGTGCCCTGGTAGCGGCGCTGGTGACGAGGGATGGGATTCGGTTGCTCTGGCGCTCCCTCCATCCCCTGGCTGCGATCGACCTTGCGCTGGAACCGCCTCCCCCACGCCCGCGCCCTCCCCTGACGCTTGCTTGAATCACATTTCGTGAATGGAAAGGGCTTCCATGGCCACCATTTCCCTGCGCCGTCTCCTGCTGGTTCCCGGCGCGCTCCTGCTTGCACTCGCGTTTCTCATCTCCCCCGCCACGACCTTCGCCCACGAACACCGGGATGTTGGCGAGGTGACGTTCACCGTTGGCTTCATCAACGAACCTGCCATCCAGGGCGACACCAATGGCGTGTGGGTGGAAGTGCTGAAGGGTGAGGAGCCGGTCACCGGCCTGGCCGACACGCTCAAGGTCGAAGTGATCTTCGGCGACCAGTCCCGCGAGTTCGACCTGACCCCGGCCTGGGGCGAAGACGGCGTCTACACAGCCGTGTTCATTCCGACCGAACCAGGTGACTACAGCTTCCGCTTCGTCGGCCAGATCGATGGGGTCGATGTCGACGAGACGTTCACCTCGTCTCCGGAAGGGTTCGACTCGGTCGCGGCCCGCAGCGACCTCGAGTTCCCGGCTGCGACGGAAGAAGCCGATCAGGGCACCGATGTGCTGACGCTGGGCATGCCCCTGGCGGCGGCAACCGTGCTGGCGGTGGGTGTGACCGCGTGGAGCCTGCGCCGACGCAACGCCTGATTTCGTCACCAGTCCTGCCGGCCACGGACCAATCGTTGCCGGCAGGGCCTCACCAGACCATGACGTTCCGGAGAGACCCGCGCCAGACGTGCGGTCTCTCCGGCGTTGCCCGTGGAATCGAGGCTTTCGCATGATTGCTGCAACCCATGCAGCATCCAGATCTGTTGAGATTTGGGGAGACAGGGCGACACATCCGAGCCAGTACCCCACCGCAGTGTCACCTGATCAGGCTCGGAAGGTCGGCCCCGACAATAGCGTGACCGGGATCAGGCATCCCCCCCGCCCCAAATGCGAACGGTCATCAACACCCAGGTCATGGCCGGGCTGGCTGCTGGTGGCAGCGTTGCTGGCCATCCTCGTGGCCGGTTCGATGCCAACCGGCACGCTGGCCCACGCCGCGCTCGACACCAGTACTCCGGTGGCCGGGGAAGTCCTGGCTGCCGCGCCAGACTCCGTCTCCCTGACGTTCACGGAACCCCTGGAGCAGTCCTACAGCCGACTCCAGATTTTCGACAGCCAGGGCGTGGAAGTGCCCGGCACCACCCTCTCGTTTGGAGATGACGGCTACTCGATGTCGCTGGCGCTGCCTGGTGGCATGGCAAACGGCACCTACTCGGTGCTGTGGCGCACCCTCTCCGAAGCCGACGGCCACACGGCCCAGAACTACATCACCTTCACCGTGGGCACCAACGCCGATATCGCCCCGGTGGTGATTCCCGGCACCAGCAGTGGCACGGACGACGTGCCGCAGTGGGCGAAGACAGCGTCGCGCTGGGCGGCCCTGATCGGGGCGGCATTGCTGATGGCGGCCTGGCCAATCTGGTCGACCGTCGTGCGCCCGGCGCTGAACGGCACCCGGCCACTGGCGATCGTCCGGCGAATGCGGCGCTACATCCTGTGGGCGGCGGTGCTGGCCCTGCTGGGGTCGGTCTTCGCCCTGGTGGTGCAAGCCTGGTCGCTGCCGGATGGTACCTGGCTGGACAAGATCATCAACACGCTGGGCCAAACCCGCTACGGCAAGCTCTGGTTGTTGCGCGCCGGGTTGTTGTTCGGGTTGGCGCTGGTGCTGCCGGCCTGCGGCTGGTGGTTCATGCGCCGCCGCCAGCTGGAAGGTCTCATCGCGTGGGTCCTCTCGATCGGCGTGGCCATTCCCTTCAGCCTGATCGCCCATGCCTCAGCCCAACCGGCTGGCCGCACCTTCGCGGTGGTGGCCGATGCCATTCACCTGCTGGCATCGGCCGCCTGGTTCGGTGGCATCACCCTGCTCCTGATCGTGGTGCTGCCGGGTTTGCGCGGGCTGGATGACGCCGACCGGCGCCAGGTCCTACGATCCCTGCTGCCCCGGTTCTCGATCATGGCGCTCTGCGCGATGGCCATCATTGGCGTGACCGGGTTCTACGCCGGCTGGCTGCAGGTCGGCAATCTCGCCGCGTTGACCGGCACGAGTTACGGTCGCGCGCTGATCGTGAAGCTGGTCGTGCTGCTCGGCATCCTGCTGCTGGCCGCCTTCAACCTGTTCGTGATCGAACGGCGCATCGAACGACAGACCGTTGGCGAAGTGGGATCCGTCTGGACACCCCGTTTGCGCTGGACCGTGGCCGGTGAGTTCCTGCTGGCACTCGTGCTGCTGGGCGCGGTGGGCCAGATGACGAGCCTGCAACCGGCCCGCGACGTGATGACCGAACAGGGACGGCAGATCGCGATCACCTTCCCCGACGCCGAACCGGCTTCGACCCTGCTGCTGGCACCGGGCATCGCCGGGGTCAATCACTTCCGGCTGGAAATCGACGGCCCCACCCTGCCAGCCGACACCGCGGTGCTGCTGCGGTTGACCATGCCGGACAACAAGGACCTGGGCACACGGGAAATCCAGCTTTCGCGCGTGGCCGGAAACGCCTTCGAGCACCACGGCAGCGAACTGGGCATCACCGGCGACTGGGCGTTCACCGTCATCATTCGCGAACCCGGCGCGGCTCAGATCAACCTGGACACCACGCAGGAGATCGGCTCCACCCCGCCCGAGGTGGATGTTCCGGCAGCACCCTGGCGTTTCCGGACGCTGGGTGGTGTGACCGGGCTGGTGATGATCCTGGCCGGTATCGTCGGGTTGGTCGTCGGCTGGCGGGTGGGTCCGGGCACCACCCGCAAGGAATCGGCCGGTCTCGGCGCGGCCGCCCTGCTGCTGGGCGTGATCCTGCTGTTCCAGGCCAAGCTGGACCCGATCCTGGCCGAGGCCGGGCCGAACGCCGTGCTCGACACCGCCAACGTCGCCATGGTGGAGCGGGGGGAGGCAATCTACGTGGCGCAATGCCTCTCGTGTCATGGCACCGACCTGCGCGGTGATGGACCGGCGGGGGAGGGCATGGACCCTCCCCCGGCCGATTTCTCGGCGCCGCACACCATGGTGCATTCGGTGGATGACCTGATCTACTGGGTGCGAAACGGCAAACAGGGCACGGACATGCCCGGGTTTGGCAACGTGCTCTCCGACCAGGAGATTCGCGATGTGCTGACCTACATCGCAGCCGAGCAGCAATCGATGGCGGCCAGCGCCGCGAACATCGCGCCGGACGCCTGCACCACCACCCCGCTGACGATTGCCGGAATCGAAGGGCTGGTCGGCACAACCCAGACAGCGCAAAACCCGGAGGTTGGGTCCAGCGCTCCCGACGGCCCCACCATCGACGCGATCACGGCCACCAGCGAGCAATTGCTGGCGTGCACGAATGCGATGGATACCCTGGCTCGCCTGGGCCTGTTCTCACCCAACTACCTGGCGACCGAGTTCGGGGCAGGGCTGCCAGCCGGTTTCGCCGAGGCCGCATCGACCGAGCCAACCCCACTGCCGGAAGAATCGTGGTTGACGCTGGATTCGATCGAGAACGTGCAATTGCTGGCCGACGGCCGGGTCTCGGCCATGGTGATCGTCAATGATCCCTCTGGCCAGCTTGGCGGCGAAGCAACGCAATCGGCGCATCTGGTCTTCGTGCAGCAGGATGGGCAATGGCTGATCGATGAGATGATGCTGGCGTCACAGGACTGATTCCGGGCCGATCCGCAAGGAGCGCACCAGCGACATTCAGGGGGAAGCCCACACAGTAGCCGCCTGGTGTATGCCAGACAGTCGGATAACGGCTGCCTGGGACTTCCGTACCGCACCGGGGCGGAACACACGTGTGTCAACGATTCTGCACCCGGCTACAACGTGACGCGCAAGGAGGAGATGGTGATGGCGAACGGATTTGCCGGGTTCCCGGTGATGGCTCCAGAGGAGACGGTCGAAGGCGCGGCTGTGGCCGTGATCGGGATTCCGATGGGCGTGACCTATCCAGGAAGGACCCCGCATTCGGCCGAGGCCCCCACGACGGTTCGCCAGCAGTCGCAGCGGCTAGGCCGGTTTCTGGCCCATCATGACTTCACGTTTGGGCGCCAGTTGCTGAGCCTGCAGCCCACGCGGGTGGTCGATTGCGGGGATGTGCCGGTGGTGGCGCCAGACCAGCAGCACGCCACCTCAACCGACGCGGTGAAACGCATCCTGCAGGCTGGGGCGAAACCGCTTGTGCTGGGAGGAGACCACTCGATTCCGATTCCGGTGCTGCGAGCGTTCGCCGATGAGCTCCCGGTGACCGTGATCCTGATCGACGCCCATATCGACTACCGGGACGAGATCGAAGGCGTGCGGGACGGTCTGAGCTCGGGTATGCGCCGGGCGATGGAATTGCCGTGGGTGGAATCGGTGATCCAGGTTGGCGTGCGCGGCGGTGGGTCGGCACAGGTTTCCGACGTGGAGGATGCCCTGGCGGCGGGTTGCGTGCCGATTCCGGCGCTCGAGATCCATCTGCAGGGTATCGAGGCGCTGCTGGACCGGATTCCGGCCGGGCAGCGGTACTACGTGTCGCTCGACATGGATGGGTTCGATCCGGCGGTGGCGCCAGGGGTGGGATCGCCATCGGTCGGCGGACTGACCTATCCGCAGGTGTTCCGGCTGCTGCAGCACCTGGCGGAGGCGGGGGAGATTGTGGGGATGGATATCGTGGAACTGGCCCCCGCCAACGACATCAACGACATCACCAGCCTGCTGGCGGCTCGGGTGGCCCTGGATGCGATCGACCTGATGACCCAGCCCCGCAGGTAGCGCAATACCCAGAATGCGCTCGACATGCGAGGAGGACCACACACGCGCTCTCAGTCGGGGGCGGAGCGGGAAGACGACGACGTGGAGACCACGCTGACCGGGGGTTGGTTCATCTGGCGAAGGCTGGGTGTCAGCAGGCAGGCCACGCCGAGCACCTGGGAGATGGCCGCGAAGATGAACACGGTGGGATTGAGTCCGATGCCTTCCACCAGGCTGCCGGTCACGAGGATCCCCAGCGGGGACACGCCCATGGCAATGGCCGAATAGGTGCTGAACACCCGGCCCCGGATCTCGGACGGGCTGCGCTCGTGGCGAAGGGTCACCATGAGCGGGTTGATCGGTCCCATCAGCACACCGCAGACGAAGAAGGCGGCCACCAGCAGGGCGAGGCCCGGCGAAACCAGGAAGACCCAGAACTCCAGCGGCACCAGCATGTAGCCAATGATCCAGATCCACCAACGCGACAGTCGCGCCACGAAAACTCCGTAGAGCGTGGCGCCGAGAAACGCGCCTCCCCCCATCGCCGCCAGCACCACACCGATTCCGGCCGGGGAGTCGAAGGTATCGCGGAAGTAGACCGGCAGGATCACCGCCGAGACCCCGCCGGAGGCCCCGTTGGACACCGCCAGGATGATCACCATCGGCCAGAGCACGGGATCGCGGCGAATGAAGCGCAGGCCAGCCTTGACTTCTTCCCAGTAGTTCGCGCCAGTGACCAGGAGACGTGGCCCGAACCACCGGGCCGGAATCATGAGCAGCACGATCAGGGCCGACGCCAGCGATGCCCCACCATCGATCCACAGCACATGCCGGGCGCCAAGCACGGCCACCAGCAGGCCGGCGGCAGGGGTGCCAAGCAGCAGCGCCAGGTTCTGCAGCGATTCGAACGTGGCGTTGGTGCGGTCCAGCGACATACCGGCGTGGTCCGTGAGTTCGGGAATCATCGAACGGCGGGCGGTGAGGGCCGGGATGTCGAGCAGGGAACTGAAGAAGACCAACACCAGCAACTGCCAGAACTGCAGCCCAATGGTGCCGTAGAGCAACGGAATGGCCATGGTGGAGGTGGCACAGACGAGGTCGGAGACGATGCTGACCCGACGATAGCCCAACCGGTCCACCAGCACCCCGCCGAAGATGCCGACGAGAAACCCCGGCAGCATCACCATGGCGCCCACGATTCCGGCGCGGGAGGCACTTCCGGTGGTGGTCAGCACGAACCAGGGAATGGCAACCACGCTCAGCTGGCGACCGAGCAGCCCAACGATGACCGCAGCCATCAACGAAAACAGGGGCAGTCGCGCGCGCGGCGTGTCAGTCGCCATCGGCAGTGTCCGGGGAGAGATGCGAGCAGGAGGGAGCGCGTGATAGGCGGGAGTCGGGAGCGGACGTCATCGGACAGGCACAAGGCATTTCCTGTGTGGAAAGCCCCAACCGATCGGCGATGATCGCGACGGTGTCCAGGTCGGTAATGGTGCGAAGTTGGTCCCGTGTGACCCTGACGTCGTACGTCTCCATATTCGCAGTATGGATGGTGAGGCTGCGTTTGAACAGGTCCGAAAATGGGCATGTTTATGGACCAACGGCCAACAACGGTACTTCCGGTTCCGTCAAGGAACATGACTTGCCCGGCCGGAGTCCTGGCCACAAATATGTGCCTCTGGTCTGGCAGCCCGTACAATGCCGCGCAATGATGCGTTAACGTTTCGGGCCACAGGGAATCGCCAACCATGCATGCCGCTGCCAGTCGTCGTCATTTCCTGCCGGTGGGCACCAGTTCCGATGCGGCGATCATTCTGGCGGCACGGGGCATCCGGGCGTTTGGCGACGGCTTCGTCTCGGTGCTGTTACCGCTCTACCTCACCACGCTGGGTTTCTCCGCCTTCCGGATCGGGGTCCTCACCACTGCCACCCTGCTCGGCGCGGCAGCCCTGACGCTGCTGGTGGGCAACTTCACCGGCCGCTGGCGACGATCCGCCCTGCTGATCCGGGCCAGCATCCTGATGGTCGCCACCGGACTGGCCTTCGCGGTGTTCGATACCTTCTGGCCGTTGCTGGTGGTGGCCTTTGTCGGCACGCTCAATCCATCCTCGGGTGATGTCTCGGTCTTCCTGCCCACCGAGCAGTCGCTGCTGCCGCAAACCACTCCCTCCACCTCGCGCACGGCACTCTTTGCCCGCTACTCGCTGATTGGGTCACTGGTAGGGGCATTCGGTGCGCTGGCGTCCGGCTTGCCCGACCTGATGGAAAACTGGTTCGGCCTCCCCTTCGCCGACGCGCTGCGGGGCATGTTCCTGCTCTACGCCGCTCTCGGGGTCTGCACGCTGCTGCTCTACCACCGGCTCTCACCGCGAATCGAACCACCACCCTCCGAACAGGCATCGAAGCTTGGCCCCTCGAAGCGCACCGTCTACGGCCTGGCTGCCCTGTTCAGCCTCGACTCGTTTGCCAGCGGATTCGCCCTGCAGTCGGTGCTGGCACTGTGGCTGTTCCTCAAATTCGATCTCTCGGTGGCCACCGCCGGCACGATCTTCTTCTGGACCGGACTCTGCGCGGCATTCTCGCAGTTGTTCGCCCCGGTGCTGGCAGCCAGGATTGGGTTGATCAACACGATGGTGTTCACGCACCTGCCAGCCAACCTGTTCCTGATCGCCACGCCGTTCATGCCGACCTTGCCATTGGCAATCACTTTCCTCATGCTCCGCTCGCTGCTTTCGCAGATGGATGTGCCGGCCCGGACGTCCTACGTGATGGCGGTGGTGACACCACCCGAGCGACCAGCGGCGGCCAGCATCACGGCGGTGCCGAAGAGCCTGGCCACGGCGGTCAGCCCGCTGATCGCCGGCTCCCTGCTCTCGACCACGGTCTTCGGTTGGCCCCTGATCATTGCTGGCTCGCTGAAGGTGGTCTACGACCTGACGCTGTTCAGCCTGTTCCGGCACCGGCATCCGCCGGAAGAAGAGGTTGTGGCACGCGATCCGGCGCCGGGGTCCGCGATCGGCGTCCCAGGTGTGCCAGCAACGTCTCGGCCTCCGTCCGGTCCAGGTGGGGCAGGCTGAACCCTTCGCGGGAGCCGCCCGAGGCCACGGCTGTGCGGAACGTGGCCAGCCGGGCCCGGCGCTGGAACGGATCGACCGTGAGTTCGCGATATTGCAGGCGCCGGACCTGGGTGAAGACGGTCACGCGCGAGACTCCTCGCCAACGCAGGAACACACTGCCGTTGGCGGCCAGATAGCCAGCATCGCGATAGCGGCGATACCCCAGCCAGGCAAAGACTGGCGTCAGCACCAGGGCCAGCAACACGAACTGGAAGGGGATGTCGCTGAAGCGCCACGCCAGCGTCGCCGCAACCGCGACGAAGATGACCCAGCCGACGCAGGCGGCCATGATGTAGCGACGCATTGCCCGGCGCGGGAGGCGTTGCAGGCCAGCCGGATTCAGGTCCTGGGCGAAATCCGGACAGGCAGCCTGGAGAAAGGCGGTGACCTCGGAGCGGGGGATGAGGGGGCAGAGCACGCCACTCGCGCCTTCGTCGGCGCCAAACCCCGCCGAGTCGAACCGCACCTCGGCGTAGCCAAATGGCTGGCGGAGAAGCCCTTCGACCACCCGGACTGCCTGGATGCGCCGCACCGGAATGGTGGTCTGGCGCCGGTCGAGCAGGCCGTGGCGCACCTGCAACTGGTCACCGAGGCGGCGGATTTCGAAGTTGCCATAGGTGAGGACCGTCGCCACGATCGAGATGGCCCAGGCGACGACCCCGATCGTGATGGCGAGGAAGGCCAGCACATCGATCTGGGTGATGGCGTCGGCCATGCCTTCCCACGGCAGCTGCTCCCACATCCGCCGGGGAATCAGCTGCTCGCCGAACTGGAGAAGCACACCCGCAATGGCGGCCGCCGCACCGATCCGCCCGGACGTGGCCCCGGCCACCAGCAATTCGCGGGTCGAGAGCCGGCGGATGACCACCCCTTCATCGATTGCGTCTGCCCGGTCGGTAGGGACCTGGCCGGATGCGGTGTCGGGCATGGTGGTGGGATCGAGCGATTCACCACGCAGGCGTTGGCGGGCCGCCAGGAGTTGCGTCCGGAGGCTGGCAGCATCCCCGGCCGGAATGGCCTGGAGGGCGATTTCGGATTCGTTGCTTCCGCCGGCACCGGTATCGATCCTGACCTGAACCACACCCAGCAGCCGTTCGAGCGGGGCATCCTGAATGTCGATCGTCTGGATGCGTTCGAGGGGGATGACCCGTTCCTGCTTCGAGATGATGCCCGAGCGAAGCGTGATGTCCCGTTCCGAAATCCGGTAGCGGTAGAACCACCACTGGAGCACGCTGGCCAGCACCGAGATGAGTCCGGCCCCGAGCGCGAGACCGTACCAGATCAGGTCGGCCCGCGACTGGCGAAAACCCTGGGTGATGATGAGGAATCCCAGCGGCAGGATGAAGCCGCGGAAATTGCGGACCGCCCCGATGAGAATGAACTTGCCGTTGGCCTGGTGCCAGGTACTGCCGTCGTCGAGCGGTTCCGGATCGGGCAGCGCCGGGGCGCGGGGCAGGTCGCTGAGTGGCTGGTGCGGATCAGAGGTCATCGTGCACCTTGGCCAGGTCGGCGATCCGGTCACGGACCGTGGCGGCGACATCCTGCGAGAGGGCCGGAATCTCCATCGACCCGGCGGCAGTGAAGAAGACGACGCTGGCCAATCCGAACCGGCGCTGGAGTGGTCCCCGCCGGGTGTCGACGTGCTGGATGCGGGACATCGGCACCAACTGGCGCTTCTGGACGAACCAGCCGTGCTGGAGGTCGACTTCGTCTTCCCGGATTTCGTAGCGCCAGAACCGGTAGCGCCAGGCGGGCGTGACGATGGTTTCGATCAGGCTGCCCCCGAGGATGACCCCGGCTCCGAGGTAGACCCACCAGTCCGTTACCGGCGTGAAGCGAATCAGCGCCCAGGCTGCGGCAACGATGATGGCTGCCCAGATGATGAGCTGGATGCCACCATCGACGTACCACATGGTGCGGGCGCGGGGATCGAGATGCTCGCGCGGCGGCGGGATCTGCTGTGGTGAGGGGGAGACGGAGGGGGCGGAGAGGGTCATGCGGCCCTTTCGGATGGGTGGCTGGCGGCCAGCCCTGGGGTCGGGCGGGCCTGGGTTGGTCTTTCCATGATAGTGGGCTGGTGGGTCACGCGTAACGAAGAAGAGAGGATCGGGGAACAACGTCCGGGATGCGAAAAACGTCACATCACGTCGGGAGAATGGGGATAAGCCCGAAGATCGTTGAATCCATGGGACTTTTCAGCACCCCTTTCCCCCAGAATTGTCCCTTTCTCCCGAGTGGGGTAATGATGATTCGTACGGTTGTCGGTTCCTTCGGAGCAGTTGGGCAAGATGGATTGGCGGCATCGAATGCTCCTCAGGGTATGGGCTGATTCCCGGGGATCGAGCAGGCGCCATTTCTGCTCCTACCTATCGTACGCATCGAGCAGGGCAAATCTCGCCACATTACGGTGAATTCGTAACATGACCCGGGCGATGGGGAGACGACAGGAAATAGAAAAGAGAAAACAGGACGTAGTGGGGGCAGGCAAGCCAGAGCGTGGGCGTCACGGCGGGATCAGGTGGAACGTCCGGGGTTGAGGAGGAGGTCCTCACCGCAGCCGATCGTGGCAGGCGAATCCGGGATGACCCGAGAGCATGCCCTACCGACGTTGACGGGGGAGCCATTCTCCTGGATCGTTGCCGTGGCTCGGTCATCGGCTGGGACGACGAACATATCATCACAGCCTCCTCTTTCCGGATCAATTCTTCACCGAAAGGTATGCATCGCATGACCATGGCGAGCGCCCCATCAGTTCCCCTCACGCCCGATCGCTGGGTCTACGGCCTGAAGACTGCCTCCCAACCGGACCTCGCCCCCGATGGCCAGCGCCTCGTCTACGTCGTCTCCGAGAACGTCCCCGAAGAAACCAAACCGGCGAGCCACCTCTGGCTCGCGGACATCGATGGTGGCAACCCGCGGCAGTTGACCTGGCGCAACGAGCCGCACAGCAGCCCGGTCTGGTCACCGACTGGCACCGCGATCGCCTACGTCTCCACCCGCACCGAGGGCACGGGCTCCGGCATCTTCGTCCTGTCGCTGGCCGGTGGCGAACCGCGTGAGATCGTCGCTCATGCCGGGAGTCCATCCCAGCTGGCCTGGTCACCGGACGGCAAGGCGATCGCCTATATCCTCACCGTCGATCCGGCAAATCCCACCGAAGAAGAACGCGATGCCGACAGACCGGCCCCGGTGCGGGTCGTCACGCGACCCGATTACAAGCAGGACGGCCGCGGATTCGTCAACGATGTCCGCCAGCAGCTCTTCGTGGTCGATGTCGAGACCGGCACCGGCCGCCAGCTCACCACGGCGGCCAACGATCATACCGGGCCGCGCTGGAGTCCCGATAACGGCACGGTCGGCGTCCAGCGCTCAACCTTCCATGGGCTCTATCACCAACTGGTGCTGATCGACCTGACGACGGGCGCTGAAACCGTCATCGGTGAGGAGCGCCAGACGATTCGCGCCTGGCAATGGACGGAGGATGGCGGATCGCTTGTGCTGATCAAGGCGCCCCACTATGCCATCGGCGCGTCAATCGTCGTCCGCGACTTCACCACTGGCAGCGAACGGACCGTCGCCGGCGACTTCGACTGGTTTCCAGCCTCCATCCTGGGGTGGACAACCGCGACCACGATCCTGCTTGGAGGCACCAGAAGGGGCCGGGGCGGTTTGTGGGCGCTCGATACCGTGGAGGATGCCCTCAGCACGCCAGTCCAGATCGCCTCGTTCCCGGCGTCGCCCCAAAGCTTCGTCAACGGGCAGCCATCGGTCGTGCTGGGCTGGAACGCCTCCAACCAAACCGGCGAACTGGCGGTCCAGAACCTCGACACCGGTGAAACCACCCTCATCACGCACCTCAACGACGCCTTCTTCGCCGAGACGCCCTCGGCAACCGTCGAACGACACCAGGTTGAGCACGAGGGCTACACGATCGACTACTGGCTAACGAAACCCATCAGTTTCGATCCCACCCAGCGCTACCCGGTCATTCTCGACATTCACGGCGGGCCGCATGGTGCGCATGGCGATGGCTACAACTGGGCAGCCCAACTCCTGGCGGCCGCAGGCTACCTGGTCATCTCCCCGAATCCACGCGGATCGTCCAGCTACGGCGATGCCTTCGCCGAGGCGGTGATCGGCGACTGGGGCGGCGGCGACTGGCGCGACGACCTCGCAACGCTGGATGCGGTGCTGGAGTTGCCCTACGCCGATCCGGAGCGGACCGGAGTCTACGGGTACTCCTACGGCGGCTACATGAGCTCCTGGGCGATTGGCCAGACCACTCGCTTCCAGGCAGCCGTGATCGGTGCCCCGATCACTGACCTGATCGCCAACTACGGGACGGCCGACATCGGGCACCACGGCGGGGAGTTTCAGTGGGGCGGCAATGTGCGGGAGCGATGGGCGCATCTGCAGGAACGATCACCGATCACGCACGCCCACAAAGCGACAACGCCAACGCTGCTGATGCATCCGGAAGAGGACCAGCGCTGTCCGATCAGCGGCAGTGAGCAGCTCTTCATCAGCCTGCTGCACGCAGGCGTGGAGACTGAACTGGTGCGGTATCCGGGTCAGTCGCACCTGATGCCGTGGTCGGGACCAGCCGAGTACCGGGACGATTTCGC
>CAZNQC010000017.1:0-30371 GCA_964574825.1 uncultured Sphaerobacteraceae bacterium
CCTTCGCTTTGCACAGGACAGGTTCCGTCTGGTCCTACCTATCGTACGCATCGAGGAGGCAAAATCTCGCCACATTCGGCGAAATTACTCGTTCGTACACTGCGTCGGGGGAGATCCGGGAACCAGCAGCTGAACATTCTGCCTGCTCCTGGACGATATCAGGCGAAGAGAGCGAGCAGGATGGCACCAAGGACACCGAGGATGGAACCGGTCCCGAGGATGGCGATCAGGGCCGGTTGGCGGCGCCAGGCAAACTCGATGTCGTTCAGCCAACGATTGCCGTCGCGGGTCAGCAACAACATGCCCAGAATGCACGGGATTGCGAAGAGGAGGGTGCCAGCCAATCCGGGCTGGTCGATGGTGACGGGCGGTACCAGGTCGGCGAAGTCGTTGACGATCTGCAGGGCGACACCGAGAAAGAGCCCCGGGATCCACGCCACCAGCGACGCGAGCGTCGTGCTGGCAAGAACGAGACCGCCAAGCAGGAAACAGAGGGGAAATGCCAGCAGCATGAGCGGTGCCAGGAGGATGTTGGTCAGGATGCTGACCAACGACCAGGTGCCAAATGTGATGAGCACCAATGGCAACGTCACGAGTTGCGCCAACACCACACCCTGGATGATCCCGACGGCATAATCCCGGGTTTCCGCGCCAGACTCTTGCGGGATGCGGCTGATAATGGCGCCTGTGGCCACCACGGACAGCCAGAACGCGATGAGTTCAACATTGTGTGGATTCCAGAGGACCATGGCCGCGGACGTCAGGGCCAAAAGTGTCATCGGATCGGGTCGGCGCCCGACATGGGAGCCCAAGAGCATCAGCGTGGACATGGTTGCTGCTCTTGCGACCGGTGGCTCCAACCCGGTCAGCAGTGCGTAGAGCCAGACTGAAGCGATGATGACGATCTGCACGGCGAGCAATCGCCTACCCCGGGCAAAGGGCACCAGCATTGCCCAGAGGGAGACGACCATGGCGACGTTGGAGCCGCTGACGGCCGTAATGTGGGACGTACCGGTCTCCCGAAACGCCTTGCGGGCGGAACCGCTCAGCCCGCTGTCGTCGCCGGTGACGATGCCGGCCGCAAGTGCGCCACGATCGCCAGGCAATACGTCCATCAGGCCGATCGTGACCCGGTCGCGAACATCTTCCACCACTCTGAACAGCGCGGGGCCAGACTCCAGCACGTCAACCTGCCAGGCATAGGCCGTGGCAACTGCACCCTGCGCTTTGACGTAGCTGGCATATCCAGGAGAGACCTCGATCAGCGGACTGAGGTTCCAGGCCAGCGCGACCCGGTCACCGCGCGAGACATCGTCATGATCGGCAATCCTCACCCAGACGACGAAATGGTCGACCTCGACGCGGTCACTCTCCGCACCGATCGAATCAATCTCGACCAGGACAGATCCGCCGTCCTGGCCGCCACGCGTCATCGAGACGACCTTGCCAGTGGCGAACCGTGATTCCAGCGCGACGACCGGGAGCCCTGCCGCAGGAATTGACGCCGAACGAACCGCGCCCAGAACCACGGCGAGGCCGACGAAGACCATCAACCACCAGTTCCACCGCCGGGCGACGGCCTGGGCAAACCCGACAATCCAGAGCGCGGGGAGAATCGCCAGGGGGCCGATCGCCGCGCCAGCAACGATCGCAAAGCCGATCGCCACGCCCCAGGGACTAGCCACCGATCGTGACGTATTCACGAAGGGCATCAACCATGGCATCCGAAATACCACTCACCTCGGTCAACTGGTCGATGGACGTGAATGGGCCGTTGAAATCCCGGAAGTCAATGATGCGCTGGGCGAGGACCGGCCCGATCCCTGGCAACTGGATCAGTTCACCGGCAGAAGCGGTATTGATGTCGATCAAGCCAGCCACTGGTGTGGAGTCTCCACTTCCGCCGGGCTGATCGGAGTCTGCCTGCAAGCTACGGCTCGGTACCACGACATGGTCGCCATCGGCCAATCTCCCGGCCATATTGAGGCCGGTAGTGTTCGCCTCGGTTGTGAAGCCACCGGCTTCGGCAATCAGGTCGCTGAGCCGTGAACCAGCCAGGAGTTCGTATTCACCCGGGCGGACGACAGCGCCTTCAATGGAGACAAGGATGGCGCCTGGTTCGCCTGGCCCGATGGTGATGTCGCCAGGTTGAAGCCGGTCCAGGACCAGAAATCCGGACACAGCGACCACACCCCCGATGAGGGCGGCCAGCAGGATAACCTTCAGGGCCTCGACGAAGCGCATGGTCCGGTCCAGGGGGTCGATACATCAGACGGAAGAGCTTGACGCATTATCGCCGAGTCCCTGCTTCGTGCCACGACCGGCCCGCCAGAGACAGGTTGTCGGCGACGACTGGCGACAAAAAATGGTAGGTTATCCCTGTTCCGCAGGTGTACGTTCTGTGCCATATGGTACGCTCAGGCAGTCAAACTGCCAGTAGGTGGCCAGTTTCGTGACGAATCCCCCTGTACTGGGGTAGGATTGCTTGTCTCTTTTAGGTATGCGCCGGGGAAATCGGACTGCCCCGGGCAATCCAGAACGGAGGGGTTCTCGGATGGCAAACGTCTCTATCGATCAGCTGGTGGATCAGCTGAAGTCGGGTCAGATCAGCCGGCGTGGCTTCGTGCGTCGCGCTACTGCCCTGGGAATCTCCGCGTCGGCGGCCGGCATCCTGGCCCGCGGCGTTGCAGCGCAGGACGCGAGCCCAGCGGCTGGCGGCACTGGTGTGGTGGCTTTCACCTCGGTAACCCGGGAAGAAGCGAATGCCGCCGAGCAGGAGCACTTCCAGTTCACCCAGCCCGAGCAGCCGGGCGGGGATGTGATCATCGCGCAGACATCTGATATCAGCACGCTCAACACCACACTCACCTCGGATGTCTACTCCAGTTGGATCACCGGCATGCTGTTCAACGGTCTCGTCGGCGGTTCGGCCGTGGACGGCACCGACACGCCGGGCCTGGCTGACTACTGGACCATTGATGAAGATGGTGTGACCTACACCTTCTATCTCAACCAGGATGCCAAGTTCCACGACGGCACGCCCGTGACTTCGGCTGACGTGGAGTTCTCCTTCCAGTCGGTGCTGGCGGAAGACAGCCTCTCGGTGCGGCGCAGCACGGTTGCTTCGACCCTGAAGGAACTGGTCGTCGTCGACGATTACACCGTGCAGTTGATCGCCCAGGCTCCGTCGGCGACGTTCGTCTCGGACGCTGCCGGCCAGTTCGGTATTCTGCCGAAGCACATCTGGGAGAACGTTCCGTTCGCCGAGTTCGGTGCCGATGGCGGCTCGACCGGCGCGGATCCGTCCCGCGTGATCGGCTCAGGCCCGTTCAAGTTCGTCGAGTGGGTGGCCAACGACCACGTTACGCTCGAGCGCAACGATGACTACTGGCTGCCGGACGAGGTCCCGTACATCGATCGTTTCATCTACCGGGTGATCGTCGATCCGGGAGCCAACCTCCAGTCGCTGATCGCCGCGGAAACCGACATTGCCACCGTGCCGTTCCAGCAGGGTCAGACGCTTGCCGCGTCGAACCCGGAACTGGTCGTCACCGCCTACGACACGCTGGCGATGAACTACTACCACGTGAACCAGGACGCGGAGAAGGAAACACTCTTCACCGATCCTCTGGTTCGCCAGGCCCTGCAGTATGCCCTCGACCGGCAGCTGATCGCCGACACGGTGTACCTTGGCTTCGCCATCCAGGCGGACGGCACCCAGCCGGTGCTGTCGCAGGCCTACGCCCCAGACCGCACCAACACCATCTACAACTACGATCCGGACATGGCTCGCTCGCTCCTCGAGCAGGCCGGTTGGGTCGATTCCGATGGTGACGGCATTGTGGAGAAGGACGGCCAGAAGTTCTCCTTCGAGTGCATCTACTCGGAAGGTGTGGCCACCTACCTCCAGCAGATTCCGTACATGCAGCAGGCGTGGCGCGAAGTCGGCATCGAGATGATCGCTTCGGCCATTCCATTCCCAACCCTGCTGGACGAGACCGACAATGGTACCTACCAGATGACGGTGCAGGGCTTCCAGTGGTCGGTGGACGGTGCGCAGATCGCGATGTACGGCTGCGATTCGACGCCGCCGGCGGGCTTCAACTCGATGCGCTACTGCAACCCGGAGTTCGATGCTCTCGAAACCCAGGCGATCACCGAACTCGACCACGAGGCTCGGATCGACCTCCTGATTCAGGCCTCGAATATTGCCAATGACGAGTGCGCGACGGGCATCATCGTCTTCCGCCAGTCGATCGTTGCCAACCAGCCGCGGCTCCAGAATTACCTGCCGAACGGGTATACCACCGAAATCGGCATCATGAACAAGGTCTGGATCCAGCAGTAGGCGTTTCGCCAGGAAGCGATTGCTTCCCTGGGTGATCCAACGTCTTTCACTCGCGACATCCGGTTCCTGACCCATTCCGGGTTGGGGCCGGATGTCCGGCTGAATGCATGTGCCGAATCACCAGATACGGGTCCCCGCCGAAAGGTGCATCCCAATGTCGCGATTCATCATTCGAAGACTCCTGGGGATGATTCCCCTCATTTTGGGTATCTCATTTATTGTCTATGCGCTGATTAATCTGGTGCCTGGCAGCCCCGCTGATAATGTGCCGCGCAGTCCACAGATGCGTCCCGAAGACTTCGAGCGCATCCAGCAGAATCTTGGTTTGAACGAGCCATGGTATCTCCGGTATTTCGCCTGGTTGGGAAATGTTTTCCAGGGTGATTTCGGAAACAGCTTCACCAACTACCAGCCTGTGAAAACCATTATCGCCAATGCACTGCCCAATACATTGGTTCTGAGCTTTTCCGCGTTGGTGCTGGCGCTCGTGGTTTCGATCCCACTCGGCGTCTACTGTGCCGTCCACCGGAACTCGCTGACCGACCGCATCGTGACTATCGTTACCACCGCATTCAGCTCGATTCCGACCGTTTGGTTGGGATTGATGATGATCATCCTGTTCTCGGTCAAGTTCCAGCAGTGGGGTCTCCCATCCCTGCCGACCTCGGGCGTGCGGAACCTGCGAATTGACGACAGTATCTGGGACCGGTTCGTGCACCTGATCCTGCCCGCGACCGCCCTTGCGCTCGTCAGTCTGGCGGACTGGACACGGTACATTCGCAGCCAGATGCTGGAAGTGATCAGACAGGACTACGTGCGGACGGCCCAGGCGAAGGGCCTCAAGAACCGCGTGGTCCTGATGGGACATGCCTTCCGCAATGCCCTGCTGCCATTGGTCACCCTTGTTGGTTTCACCATCCCGGGACTGTTTGGCGGCGCCCTGATTATCGAAAATGTCTTCGCTTATCCAGGAATCGGCCAGCTCACCATTCAGTCGCTCAACGCAAATGACTACTCGGTTGCGATGGGTTGCGTCATGATGCTGGCCATTCTCACCGTCCTCGGCAACCTGCTGGCCGACGTGCTCTACGGTGTGCTCGACCCACGAGTCCGCTACGACTAGCCGCCATCACTGCCGACGAGGGTCACCACCATGCAAGATCCCAATATTGAAGTTTTCAGCGAAGATGTCGAACGAATGGTGCCGCCGCGGCAGGACACGCCGGGACCGGACGAGGCACCGACGCTGGCCGTTGCAGGCACTGCGGCCGATCGCGATGTCCTGAAAAGCACACCGGGGTACTACACCCGGGCCTGGCGAACGTTCCGCAAGGACAAGCTTGCGATCTTCGCCCTGGTGCTGAGCGTGTTCCTGCTCATCATGTCGTTCGGTGCCCCGATCCTGGCCTGGATCACCGGCAATGATTACGCGACAAACGACCTGCGCAATCAGTTGGTGCCATGGTTCACGGACAGGAACCACATTCTGGGGACAGACCCAAACGGTCGCGACATTCTGGTGCGACTCGCCTACGGCGGCCGGGTGTCGATGACGGTGGCCGTGCTGGCGCTGATCTTCGCGCTCCTGATCGGGCTCACCCTCGGCGCCGTGGCCGGATTCTATGGCGGCTGGATCGATTCGGTGATCATGCGCTTCGTCGATGTCATCATCTCCATCCCCTCGATCTCGCTGCTGCTGATCATTTCGGTGTGGTGGCGCCCGGGACCGGTGGGACTGGCCGTGATCATCGCACTGCTGGGGTGGACCGGCCTGTCACGACTGGTTCGCGGCGAGGTGTTATCGCTCCGAAGTCGCGATTATGTCGATGCCGCAAGAGTGCTCGGCGCGTCGAACCGGACGATCATCTCGCGCCACATCTTCCCGAATGTCGTCTCGCTCGTGATCGTCTGGGCTTCACTGGCGCTGCCGGGCCTGATCATCACCGAAGCGACACTCAGCTACCTCGGGTTCGGTGTGCGGATTCCGATTCCATCCTGGGGCAACATGCTGCAGGAGGCGTACGCCTTCATTTCGCTGTCGTGGACGTATGCGTTCCTGCCGGGTCTCTGCATCTTCCTGGCTGCACTCTCGTTCAACCTGCTCGGGATCGGCCTGCGTGACGCCCTCGATCCGCGGCTGAACAATTAGACTTCAGCTGGTGAAGCACCAGCGTTCGCCATCAACCACGCGTGACGTTCCGCCCGCGCGCCATCAGGAGTCAGGTTTTCCGTGACGACATGTCCCAACTGCGGCAAGGAAATCGCACCGGCTGACAAGTTCTGCAGCAATTGCGGAGCCCCACTCATCGGGCAGCCATCCGAGGCGGCGGAACCGACCGAGAACGTTGAGATCGACGAGACGCTCGATATTGCCCAGGATCCGGCAACCGGTGAGACCGAGATTGTCGAGTCCGTCAGCGAATCGGTCGAACCGGCAGAATCGCCGTCCACGGAGCGTTCCACTGGCTGGACTCCTCCACCACCTGTGACGCCGACATTCTCGTCCTCACAGGAGGCGCGAGACGCGGGCCCAATGCCGCCAGCAGTTGACTTCAAGCCAACGAGTCGCCCTTCCGTGGAGGAAGAGTGGCGGATGTCGAGCCTGGGACCGCCGCCAAAGCGAAAGCGGAGCATCTGGCTCTATCTCCTGATCGGAATCCTGGCGCTCTGCCTGCTCTCCTGCGTCGGATTCATCGGATTCTCGATGACGGATACGGGCCAAAACTGGATCGAGAACCTGGCGACCGAAGCGTCGCAGCAGGCGACGGAAGCGGCCGATTGATGTGAGAGAGAGAGAAAATAGAAGATAGAAAGTAGCAAATAGTTTGAGGGTGTGCGCGAGGAGCGTCGTTTCCTGAAACCTGCCCGGACGTGCTTTGCTGAATCCTTCAATTCGTCCGAAGCGACGAGGGCATCGCACCAAACGACAAACGCCCGCCGGAGAGATTCCGGCGGGCGTTGCTGCAATGTTGGTTGGCTACATGCGGTTAGTCGCGGGGACGGCGGGGGCCACGATCGTCGCGAGGGCGGTCGCCATCGGGGCGGGGACGGCGGGGGCCACGATCGTCGCGGTCGCGGGGCGGACGAGCTGGCTTCGGCTCCGGGAGCACACCGGTGAGGGCGGCCCGGCGCGAGAGGCCCACCTTGCCGCTCGGCGCGACGTCGATCACCATGACCGTGATTTCGTCACCGAGATTTACGACATCCTCGACGCTATCGACGCGCACGGCAGGATCTTCCGAGAGTTCGGAGATGTGAACGAGACCATCACGGCCAGGCACGATCTCCACGAACGCTCCGAACGGCATGATCGACACGACCTTGCCGGTGTAAATCTCGCCGCGCTCGATCTTCACTTCCTCGGTCAGACCGCGAATCTTCGCCTTGGCGGCTTCGACCCCTTCCGGGTTCGGACCAGCAATCGAGACGGTGCCGTCATCCTGAATATCGATCTTGACGCCGTTCTCTTCCTGGATCGAGCGGATCATCTTGCCGCCCGGACCAATGACCGCGCCAATCTTGCCCTGATCGATCTTGATCGAGTGCACCTGTGGTGCCCACTTCGAGAGTTCCTCACGAGGAGCCTCAAGGGCTTCCAGCATCTTGCCCAGAATGAACTGCCGCCCTTCGTTGGCCTGGGCCAGCGCCTGACGCATGATCTCCGGCGTGATGCCCTTGACCTTGATATCCATCTGGATGGCGGTCACACCAGCGGCGGTACCAGCAACCTTGAAGTCCATGTCACCGAGCGCATCTTCCATACCCTGGATGTCGCTGAGGACGGTGAATGCGCCGGTCTCCGGATCGGTGATGAGGCCCATCGCGATACCGGCGACCGGTGCCTCGATCTGAACCCCGGCGTCCATGAGGGCCAATGTCGAGCCGCAGACACTGGCCATCGAGGTCGAGCCGTTCGAGCTCACGACTTCGGAGACCAGTCGCAGCGTGTACGGGAAGGCGTCGGAGTCGGGAACGACGTTGATCAGGGCGCGTTCGGCGAGGGCGCCGTGACCGATGTCACGACGACTGGTGCCGCGCAGGCGACGAACCTCACCAACGCTGTACGGTGGGAAGTTGTAGTGGTGGATGTAGCGCTTGCTGGTTTCGGGCGAAATGGAGTCCAGCCGCTGCTCTTCGGATGGAGCCCCGAGGGTCAGCACCGTCACGACCTGCGTCTGGCCACGGGTAAAGATCGCTGAACCGTGGGCACGGGGCAGGTAGCCGACCTCGATCCAGATCGGCCGGATTTCGGTGTTGGAGCGGCCATCCGGGCGAATCCCCTCTTCGAGGATACCGCGGCGGACTTCCTCCTTGAGCAGCGCCTCGTAGGCACCCTTGACTTCGCCGAGGGAGTACGGAGCGTTCTCACCGGAAGCGAGCTCACCGATGGCGAGCGCCTCGACTTCGTCGGTGGCTTCAAGGCGGACGACCTTGTCCGGATTGCGAACCGCCGCGTGCAGCTTCTCGCCAATCAGGTTGGCGACATCGGCCTTGAGCTGGCTGTTGCCGGCGGGAGGAACGAATTCCCACTTCTCCTTGCCGACCATCTCCTGAAGCTCGCGCTGGAGGTCGACGATCTTGCGAATGTTCTCGTGGGCAACCTCGATTGCCTCCAGCATCTTCTCTTCGGAGAGCTGGCGAGCTTCGCCTTCGACCATCATGATCGCGTCATCGGTGCCAGCGACGACCATGTCGAAGCCACCAGCGTTGACCTGCTCGAAGGTGGGGTTCACGATGAGGTCGTCACCGTCGATGCCCATGCGGATGGCACCAACCGGCCCTTCGAACGGGATCGGTGAGATGGTGAGCGCGGCAGAGGCGCCGATCACCGAGAGGATGTCCGGATCGTTCTGCTGGTCAGCCGAAAGGACCGTGGTCATGACCTGGACTTCGGCCTTGTACCCCTTGGGGAACAGCGGGCGAATCGGACGGTCGGTCAACCGGGCGGCGAGGACCGCATTCTCGGTCGGACGACCTTCGCGCTTGGGGAAGCCGCCCGGAATCTTGCCGGCGGCGAACATGCGCTCCTCGTAGTCGACGGTGAGCGGGAAGAAGCCCATGTCTTCCTTCGCTTCCTTCTCGCCGACAACTGTGGTGAGCACCATCGAGTCGCCATAGCGAACGGTGACCGCTCCCATGGCGAGACCGGCAATGCGGCCGGTTTCGAGGGTGAGCGTGCGACCGTTGATCTCGGTGGAGACAGACTTGATCTGAGCCTGAACACTTTCAGGTATGGCCATCGATTCCTCCAATGGACCTGCTGGTGGCCTGAGGTCTTGCACCTGGCCACACTGGCATCACCCCGGAAGATCGAGGAACTGGAGCGGAACGACGACGCGCCTCGACCCGCTCCAATGCCTCAACCTTGCCGGGCAACAAACATGCGCGCCTGACTGTACGCCAGCGAACGCTCCAAATTGTACCCTGCCGCCAATCGCAACAACGCCGGGAACCAATGGCTCCCGGCGTTGACTGCTGATTGCATGGATTGGGATTCCTGCCGCGAACGGAGAATCCATTCCGGCCCAGGCTAGCGGCGCAGCCCGTGACGGGTGATGGTGGCGCGGTAGCGCTCGATATCGTTCTCGCTCAGGTAGGCGAGGAGGCGACGGCGGCGACCAACGAGCTTCAGCAGACCGCGGCGCGAGTGATAGTCGTGCCGGTGCTGACGCAGGTGCGCGGTCAGACCATTGATCCGCTCGGTGAGGAGCGCGATCTGGACCTCCGGCGAACCAGTATCGGACTCGTGGGTGCGAGTCGACGCGATGATTTCTTCCTTCTGTGCTCGTTGCAACGCCATCCTGGCGGAGCCTCCTCGGGCCTAAGGGCCAGTTATCGACATGAAGATCGGGAGAAGCCACAAACGGGCAATTCCCGCGTAGCGTGTTCGCAATCTTACCATGTGAGGCAACCACGAAACAAACGCAAGGAGCGGGCAGAAGTTGGGTGGGTTTCCGTCGACATTGTGGCCCGATTGGCATCGCATGTACCATCCATGCGGTAGCGGGACGTTCGTTCACTCCTGGAGCATCATGGCGATGGCAACGTTGGGGATTATTGGCGGCAGTGGACTGTACGATCTGCCGGGGTTGGAGGATGTGGAGGAAATCTCCCTGGAGACACCCTTCGGCCCACCGTCGTCACCGATCGTGCAGGGCCGGCTTGGGGCCACGACGCTCCTGTTCCTCGCTCGCCACGGTCGCGGTCACACCTTCACGCCGACCGAGGTGCCATACCGGGCCAACGTCTTCGCCCTGCGTGCACTCGGCGCCACACATGTGCTCAGTGTGAGTGCGGTAGGCAGCCTGAGAGAGGACCTGCCGCCCGGTTCCGCCGTGATTCCCGACCAGATCATCGACCGGACGCTCCTGCGGCCGCGGACGTTTTTCGACCATGGCATCGTGGCGCACGTCGGCATGGCAGATCCGTACTGCGAGTCGCTCCGGCAGGCCATCCTTCCCCTCGCCGGGGGACTGGGCACAACCGTGGCCGCCTCCGGCACGTACATCTGTATCGAGGGTCCGCAGTTTTCGACCCGGGCCGAATCGAATCTCTATCGCGAGTGGGGAGCATCGATCATCGGCATGACGGCGATGCCCGAGGCCCGGTTGGCGCGGGAAGCCGGTCTCTGCTACGCCACCCTCGCCTTCGTGACCGACTACGATGTCTGGCATGAATCCGAGGACGATGTAACCGTTGAGATGGTTCAGCGCGTTCTAGCCACGAACGTTGCCGCCGGCCAGGAGGTCGTCCGGCAGGTGGCTCTGGCGGGGTTGCCGGGTTGCGACGCCGCGTGCGCCGACTCCCTGGCTGGAGCGATCATCACCGACCCGGCGCGTCTGACCGACACCGCCCGTGAACTGGCCACCACCTTCGGCCTGAATCTCTGAATCCCAGGACACCCCTTCCCATGTCGATCGGCTTCCGCCCCACGCTCCGCCTGACCGAATTCCGCCTGCTGCTGGTGCCGGCCGTCCTCTCGATCATCGGGATGCTGATGATCGTGCTGGTGCCGACCGGGCAGGCGAGCTGGTCGTGGGGTGATATCTGGGTCAGCCTGGTGTTTGGGGCGGTGGTGATCGGCATCAACCTTGCCTTCGGCCTGCGGGGCTTCCGCGGCGACCAGGTCGTGTTGCCGATCGTGGCAACCCTGGCAATGATCGGAATGCTGACCATTCAGCGACTGGTACCCGACCTGGCGGCGATCGATCCGAATTACTCCGGGTTGGCCCAGAAGCAGTTCCTGTTCCTGCTGGTTGGGCTGGCGATCATGACCGGGATCGTGGTGCTGGCAGGCCCGGTCCGCATGCTCTCCTGGCTCAACCGGTATGCGTTGATCTGGCTGATGCTGGGTTTCGGGCTGCAGGTGCTGACCGTGGTGATCGGGACGGGGCCACCTGGCACCGGCGCCAACCTGTGGCTCTCCATCGGGCCGATTCAGATTCAACCCAGTGAGATCGTCAAGATCCTGCTCGTCATCTACATGGCGAGTTACCTGGACAAGCGGCGCGGGATTCTGGCATCGAACAGCGCCTGGAAGGTTGGGCGCCTGTCGTTGCCGCCGATTCCCTGGCTGGTTCCGGCCGGCGGCGTGTTCCTGGTGGCGCTGGCGTTGCTGGTGATCAACAACGACCTCGGGTCGGCCCTGATGTTCTTCGCGATCCTGATGGTGATGCTCTATTTGGCGAGCGGTCAGGGCATGTACGTGATCGCCGGAGGCGGGATCTTCGCGGCTGCCTGTTACCTGGCCTGGCGGTTTGTCGACCGGATTGGCCTTCGCGTGCAGAACTGGCTGGATCCCTGGCACGATCCGTTCTATGCAGGCTACCAACCGATCCAGTCGGACTATGCCCTGGCCAGTGGCGGGCTGTTTGGGACAGGGTTTGCCCAGGGATCGCCGTGGCGGGTGCCGATTGTGGAGACCGACTACGTGCTGGCGGCGATTGGCGAGGAGCTGGGTCTCCTCGGCACGCTGGCGGTACTGGCGCTCTTCATGTTGCTGGTGGTGCGGGGGTTCCTGATTTCTGTGCGGGTTGAGGACGGGTTTGCCCAACTGCTGGCAGCCGGACTCAGCGCACTCCTAGGTATTCAGACGATCATCATCGTGGGAGGGGTCCTGCGGGTGATCCCGTTGACCGGGATCACCCTGCCCTTCATTTCGTACGGCGGGAGTTCACTCCTGAGTTCCTTCGCCATCGCCGGGCTGCTGCTGCACATCTCCAGCCTGCCGAAGCGGGTGTAGCGATGTCCTTCGCCCGACTGACAAACATCCTGGCGGGTGTGGCTGCTGTCGCGTTGATCGCGGCTGGCCTGCTGATGCAGGATCGACTTGGCTCAACCCAATGGCTCCTGGTGCTGTTGTGTGCCTGGGTGCTCCTGCTGATTGCGACGCGAGTTCCGCTGCCCGACGATATGCCGAGATTCAATCGCTCGGTGGTCCGCACCAGCGTGGCCCTGGCAACGGTGTTCGCGATCATGGGTGTGCAGCTGGCGCGACTTCAGGGTTCGAATGCCGATGCCGTATCCCGGCGGACGGGCGTGGCGCCAAACGGGGAGTATCTCGGCAATGCCCGGCTGGCCGGTGACACCTTGACCGTGGCCCGGGGCGAAATCTTCGATCGCAATGGCACCCTGATTGCCGGGACCGAGCAGGACGGCAATCGCTATCTCAGGTACTACCCGGATCTGGCGACGGCATCGGTGGCCGGCTACTACTCGCCGTTGATCTACGGTGCAGGTGGGCTGGAGGCGACCTGGAATGACGAGTTGACGGGTCAGGCCGGAACCGATCCGGTCGATCGCGTTCTCAACTCGCTGCTGCACCGGCCCCAGACCGGCGCCGACCTGCACCTCACGCTGGATGCGGATCTGCAGAACCTGGCGATGGATCTGCTGGGTGGGCGAACTGGCGCGGTGGTGGTGATGGACGTGGAAACCGGGGCCGTGCGCGTGCTGGCCAGCGCCCCAATCTTCGATCCCAACCAATTGTTCACCACTGGTGAAGCCGACCGCGACGCAGCGCAGGCCTATTGGGACGAGTTGCTGAAGGATCCGGCCACGCCGCTCGTTTCCCGGGCGACACTTGGATTGTTCACGCCCGGCTCAACCTTCAAGACCGTGACCGCAGCGATCGGGCTCCAGCGTGGAGACATCACGCCGGACCAGATCTACATCGATGACGGGTCAATCGAGATTGACGGACGTGTTCTGGTTGAAAACAACCGACCAGACGACTCGCGGAGCGAATGGACGGTGGCCGAAGGCCTCGCCTGGTCCCTGAATGTGGTGTTCGCCCAGATTGGGCTGGACATCGGGGCCGACGGGCTTTGGGGTGGGGCCGAAGCCATGGGGTTTGAATCCGAGGTTCCGTTCGACCTGCCGGTATCGGTGAGCCAGATCGCTCACGAGCGGGATTTCCTGAATGACCCAAATGCCCTGGCCGACACCGCCTTTGGTCAAGGTGAGTTGCTGGTGACTCCGCTGTTGATGTGCATGGCTACCGCCACCTACGCAAATGGCGGCGAGATGATGCGGCCCTTCCTCGTCGAGCGGGTGGTCGATGATGGGTCCACGACGCGGACGATCGAGCCACGCGTATGGCGGCGTCCCGTGTCTGCCGCAACTGCTGGTGAGGTGGCGGAGATGATGATTGGGGCCGTCTCCTATGGCACGGTCACGGGGGCCCAGGTGAGCGGCTACACCGTTGGCGGCAAGACGGGGACAGCCGAAATCGGTGATGGCACCGTTCACTCCTGGTTCATCGGCTTCATTGGCGACGACGAACCGAGGTATGCGGCAGCGGTGGTGCTGGAAGGCGGCAGCGGCGGACTCTCCAGTGCCGTTTCGATCGGGCGCGATATCCTGGCCGCGACGATGGCGGCCGGAGACTGACAGCAAGCGAACGTACGCACCTCGCATCGACTCCGCGGCGGAGCGTGCGCACGCAGCGCCAACGCGGCAAATCATGGAGAAATACGCCCAAATCTGGTAAAATAAGGCATGGTCAGAACCGCTCGCAGCCTCGCCTGGAAGGCGCGTCACCACCGTCTTCACCAGGCTGTTGCGCGGGTGGTCGATGACCTCCCGGACGACGTGCAACGTCTCCTGGTCGATGTGGCGATCGTCGTTGAAGACGAACCCACCAGCGATCACCTGAACGACGCCGGGCTCGACCCGGACGACGAACTGTTCGGGTTGTACCAGGGGATTCCGCAGACGGAGCGTGGGTCGTCCTACTCACTCGTGACACCTGATCGCATCATCATCTTCGCGGGTCCGCTGGAGCGAGCCTACGGATCGCGTCGCGAGTTCGACGAGCAAATCCGCATAACGGTGCTCCACGAACTGGGCCACCACCTCGGATTCGATGAGGTTGGCCTGGACATGTTAGGACTTTCGTGAGCAACATCAATCGCCGCGTCTCCGCCCCTACGGGCAAAACCGATGCCATCGAAGTCTCAGGCGTGCTGGAAACGATCGCCTCCGGTATATCGATGGTGGTGGCGCGTCCCTGGCTGATGGTCATTCCGCTGCTGGCAGACCTGATTGCCTGGCTCGGTGTTCAGGTTTCGGGCACCCCGCTGGTGACCGGCATGCAGGACCTGATGATCGAACAGGGCGGCGCGAATGGCCCGGCCGCGGCCGAAGAACTCGGCCGGATCGGTGACAACCTGCGGGTCAATGACATGGTGGCCAGCCTGACGCCGTCGATCATGTCCGGACTCCCCAATGACACATTCCTGAACCTGGTGATCGGGGGATTGATCCCGGCAGCAACGTCCGGGATTGATCGAGCCGACATGTACGAAAACTGGGGTGAAGGTCTGGGCCGGATGATCGTGCCGTCCAACGGCTTCGCGGTGATTGGCTGGATGCTTCTCTTCTTCCTGGCAGCAACAGTGTTCCTGGCGGCCTTCAAGGCCCCAATTGCCCTGGCCGTCCGGGGTGACCGGTTTTCCATCACCCGGCTCTCGCGAGACGTGGCGATGGGCTGGCTGCGCATCCTGGCACTCGTCGGAGTCGTGTTCGCCGCAGTGGCCGTCCTGATGGTGCCGTTCTTCATCCTCGCCATCATCGTGGCGTTGTTCGGCATCAACCTGGCCGCGTTGCTGTCACTTGCCCTGTTCGTGTTCGGCAGCGTGGGAGCGCTGTACCTCTACTTTCTGCTCGATGCGATGTTCATCTACCGGGTTGGCCCGATCCGGGCCGCCAGGATGAGCTTCTCCGTGGCGAGGATCAACTTCACCGACTCATGGCGATTCGCTGCCGCATCGATCCTGATCGCCAGCGGCATCATCCAGGTCTGGGGCCTGTTGGTTTCCAATCCACCGGGCATCGTCGTCGCGCTGCTGGTCAATGCGCTCCTGGGAACGGGACTCTCCATCGCCAGCATGATGTTCTTCTACGACCGGGCCCGACTTCCGCGTCCAGTCCTCCCCACTCGATCATTCGACCCCCTGCGGCGCTTCTAGCCGCCACTCTCGCCCAAGGAGGCAACCACATGGCAGTCGTCAGTCCCAGCAAGAAAGCCCCAGTCGAGTCAGCAGGCGTGTATGGCGCCGACCAGATCCAGGTGCTCGAAGGTCTGGAGGCCGTCCGCAAGCGGCCAGGCATGTACATCGGCAGCACCGATGCCCGTGGCCTGCACCACCTGATTCGTGAGCTGGTCGACAACTCGGTCGACGAGGCACTGGCCGGCGTTTGCGACCACATCGTCTGCACCATTGGCAAGGATGACATCGTCACCGTGCAGGACAATGGTCGTGGGATTCCGGTCGACAAGCACCCGAAGCTGGGCGTCTCCGCGCTCGAAGTCATCATGACCACGCTCCATGCCGGCGGGAAGTTCGGCGGCGGCGGTTACAAGGTTTCCGGCGGTCTCCACGGCGTGGGCGCCTCGGTCGTCAACGCGCTTTCCGAGTGGATGTCGGTGGAAGTGACCCGCGCTGGAAGCACCAAGGTCTATCGGCAGGAATACTCGCGGGGCAAGCCACTCGGTGCGGTGAAGGTCGTGGGCCAGACCGACAAGGATGCCCACGGCACGACCAGCCGGTTCAAGGCGGATGACACCGTCTTCAAGGATGGGCATGACTACAACTACGACTTCATCGTCCAGTGGTTCCGCGAATGGGCCTACCTGACCCGCGGTCTGACCCTCACCATCGTCGATGAGCGAATCGACCAGGAGATGACCTTTTACTTCGAAGGCGGCATCGTCTCCTATGTGCGACACCTGAACCGGCATCGGCAGGTGGTGAACGACAAGCCGTTTTACGTCTATCGGGATACGGCGGTCGGCGCGGTTGAAGTCGCCATGCAGTACAACGACACGTTCGGCGAATCGACGCACACCTATGTCAACAACATCAACACGATTGACGGCGGCACGCACCTCTCCGGCTTCAAGTCGGCGTTGACCCGCACGATCAATGACTATGCCCGCAAGAATGGGTTCCTGAAGAACGACGAAGCGCTTTCCGGCGACGATGTTCGCGAGGGCCTCACCGCCATCGTGTCGGTGAAGCTCGAGGATCCGCAGTTCGAAGGGCAGACCAAGGGCAAGCTCGGTTCTCCGGAAATGGCGGGCGCGGTGCAGACCGTCGTCAATGACGCGCTCGGCGCCTATCTTGAGGAGAACCCACAGATTGCCCGCCGGGTGATCGACAAGTGCCTCAACGCGGCACGGGCGCGCGAAGCCGCACGCAAGGCCCGGGAGCTGGTGCAGCGAAAGGGTGGGCTCGACAACTTCAGCCTGCCTGGCAAGCTCGCCGATTGCTCGGAGCGTGACCCCGAGAAGTCCGAACTCTTCATCGTCGAGGGCGACTCGGCCGGTGGGTCGGCCAAGCAGGGCCGCGACCGGCGGTTCCAGGCCATCCTGCCGATTCGGGGCAAGATCCTGAACGTGGAGAAGGCCCGCCTGGACAAGATGCTCCAGAACAACGAAATCCGGACCCTGGTGACGGCGCTGGGCACCTCGATTGGCGACCAGTTCGACATCACCAAGCTCCGCTACAACCGCGTCATCATCATGACCGATGCTGATGTGGACGGTGCGCACATCCGCACCCTGCTCCTGACCTTCTTCTACCGGCACCTGGAGCAGCTGATCATCAACGGCAACATCTACGCTGCCCAGCCGCCGCTTTACCGCATCAAGCGTGGCCGCGACGAACGATGGGTCTACTCGGACGCCGAACTCAATGCCGACCTCAAGGCCAATGGCGAGAAGGCGGATGTTCAGCGATACAAGGGTCTGGGCGAGATGAACCCCGACCAGCTCTGGGAAACCACGATGGATCCAGAGAACCGGACGCTGGTGCAGGTGACCATCGAAGACGGTGTGCGCGCCGACGAAACGTTCGACATGCTGATGGGTGCCGCCGTTCCCCCGCGCAAGAAGTACATCCTGACTCACGCCCGCGACGTGCAGAATCTGGACCTCTAGTCGCCAATCACAGCCGGGCACCTGGCCATGGATCGGCCGGGTGCCCACCAACAGTCGCAGGGAGTCGAGCAATCGGCACCGTGGTGAGGGACCACCGATGGCAACTCGAATAGCAGTGGATGCGATGGGCGGTGACCTGGGCCCGGCGGTGATCGTGGAGGGTGCGATTGCCGGAGCCAAACAGGCCAGGGCCGATCTCCTCCTGGTGGGTCCAACGGCCGAGGTGGAAAGCGCCCTGAAGGGCAAGGACACCTCCGGGATCAACGTCGAGGTCGTGGAGGCCCCAGACGTCATCACCATGCACGATCACGCCGCCCAGGCCGTGCGGCGCAAACCGCAGAGCAGCATCAATGTGGCGTTGCGGCTGATTTCCGATGGACGCGCCGATGCCATGTTGTCGGCAGGTCATAGTGGCGCCGTGATGGCCGGGTCCCTGATGGTGCTGGGGCGGATCAAGGGAATCGACCGACCCGCGATTGCATCGTGGGTGCCCACCGCCACCGGCAAGTCGTTGCTCCTGGATCTGGGCGCTGTGGTCGATCCGAAACCCGCGAATCTCGTTCAGTTCGCCGAGATGGGCCAGGTTTACGTTGAACGCATCATGGACGTGCGGAATCCCACGATCGGCCTGCTGAGCAATGGGGAAGAGCCGACCAAAGGGAATGCCCTGGTCCTGGCCACGCATCCCCTGCTGGCAGCCAGAGAGGACCTGAACTTCGTCGGCAATGTCGAGGGGAAGGATGTGGTTCTCGGCACGGTCAACATCATGGTGACCGATGGATTTACCGGCAATGTCGCCCTCAAGACCGGTGAAGGGGTCGCCACCATGCTGACCGACCTGCTCCGCGAACAGATCATGGCGACCTTCCCGCGCCGGATGGCTGGCCTGATATTGCGTCCCGCGTTCCGGGCCATGCGCAACAAGTTCGACTATGCGGAAATTGGGGGAGCCCCACTCCTGGGCGTCAACGGCAACGTCACCATCTGTCATGGTCGATCCACAGCCCGCGCGATCGAGAACGCGATTGCGGTGACCGTGAAGTGTGCCGATGTCGATCTTGTCGGTGGGATCGCGCGGCGCCTGGTGCCAATCGACACCGCACAATCAGCATAGGGACGCCGGAGCCGAAGACGTTGCCACGCGCAACACACCACAAAAGGACGGTTCCTGATGGAGGAACCGTCCTTTTGTGTGCCTGAGCGGTGGGGTGACTACACCACCGACCGCTTGAGCTGAGTGCCTGGCCGGAAGACCGGACTCTTGCGAGCCTCGATCGTCATGGGGTCACCCGTCTGCGGGTTGCGGCCCTGGCGAGACGAGCGTTCGACAACCTTGAAGGTGCCGAACCCACTGATGGCGACTTCGTCACCATCGGCAAGAGCCCGCTCAATGGCATCGAAAACGGCGTTGACGGCGCGCGAGGCTGCGGAATCACTTTGTCCGGTAGCTTCAGCCACTGCGTGCACAAGATCCTGCTTGCGCATGATATTTGGTACCCCCTTGTGACGAAACGCTTCCTGGCGACGGATCGAAAGCAACGTCACGGGTTTTAGTCTGCGGGTATCCGGCTTGCCCCGGGAAATGATCCCTCATCAATCCCGCCTTGAACCGGACCGGTTACTGGCGCATGGTGTCCGACCGTCGCTGCCGGGCTGCCTCCAGAACCACGTGTGATCCTGCCACGCCAGCATTGAGACTTTCAAGTCCACGAGCAAGTGGAATGCGTACGTACGCATTGGCGCCTGCCCGAAGGGACTGGTTGGCCCCAAATGCTTCGCTGCCGACGATGATTGCGCACGGCACGGTCCAGTCAACTTCGTCATAGTCCTGGGTGGCTTCCGCATCAGCGAGCGCCACCAATTCGACCGTCGCCAGGCGTTCGGCAATGCGGTCGAATGACAGTGGTTGAATGCTGACAAGGAAGTGGGCGCCCATGGCGGCCCGGACACACTTGGGATTGAATGGATCCACCGAATCCGGCGAAATGATGAACTCGGTGACCCCGGCACCAGCGGCCGACCGGATCAGGGTTCCCATGTTGCCGGGATCACGCACGCCATCGGCAACCAGGATCATGTCCCGGCCCCAAACATCATGCCGGGGAGAGGAATCGAGATCGTCGATGGCAAATACGGCCACCACGGCCTGCGGATGTGGCACATCCGACAGCGATTCGAACGCGGGTGCGCTCACCACTCGGACCGGCAGCTCGGCCTGCCATTGATCGTGCAATGCCCAGCCATCGGGGTCGTCGCGCAGATAGACCACCTGCGGAGACGTGCCGGACTCGATGGCATCGGTGACAGCCCGCACCCCTTCCACGAGAAACGCTCGCTCCTCGGAACGCCCTTTACGGCGGAGGAGCGAGCGCGCTCGCTTGATGGCTGGGTTGTGGAGGCTGGTGATGACCGTATCAGACGGGTTCTGGGCCAAGCCTCGACTCCTGGCTACGCCTGCGCGGGAATGGCCTGTTTGGCCACGGTAGCGAGGGCGGCGAAGGCATCGGCGTCGCGAACGGCAAGATCGGCAAGCATCTTGCGGTCGACAGTGACACCAGCAAGGTTCAGACCGTGGATCAGCTGGCTGTAGGGCAGGCCGTTCAGGCGGCTGGCGGCATTGATGCGCTGAATCCAGAGGCGGCGCATATCACGCTTGCGATTGCGGCGGTCACGGTAGGCATACTGCAGCGACCGCATGAGCGATTCATGGGCGCGCTTGTAGAGGCGGTTGCGAGTGCCGCGATGCCCCTTGACCTGGAGAAGAACCTTGCGGTGCCGGCGGTGCGAAGCAACGCCACGCTTGATACGAGCCATTGATGATGTCCTGTTCTGCTAGCGGCCAGGTTGACTGGTCAACCCTGTTGAGCCGGTTTGCGCTGATACCTGTGTGAATTAGCCGTTCGGCAGGAGACGCTTGACCCGAGGCACGGTGGTCTCGTTCATCACGAGCATCCGGTCGAACTCCCGCTTCACGCGCGGTGCCTTCTTGCGGCGGAGGTGGCTCTTGCCGCCCTTCGCGCGCATGATCTTGCCCGTTGCGGTGATCTTGAATCGCCGCTTCGCGCCCTTATGCGTCTTCAGCTTGATCTTGTTGCCCATCGGGCACGTCCTCTCGTTCCGCTTCAGCCGTCCGCGTGCGGACCGGGGCCATGATCATCGTCATGGTCCGCCCCTCCATCCGGGCCGTCTGCTCTACTGTTCCGTGATCCTGTAGCTGTACCGACAGCTGATCGAGCAGGTCGCGACCGAGTTCCGGATGGGTAATGGACCGACCCCGGAACAGCACGGTCAACTTCACCTTGTCGCCACCGTCCAGGAACTTGCCTGCCTGGCGCCCCTTGGTTTCAAGGTCGGCCTTCCCGATTTTGGGCTCGACACGCACTTCCTTGAGCCGGGTAACGTGCTGATGCTTGCGGGACTCGCGTTCCTTCCGGCTCTGTTCGTACCGGAACTTCCCGTAGTCCATCAGCCTGCACACCGGCGGCGATGCGTTCGGTGCCACCTCGACCAGGTCGAGGCCTCGTTCCCGCGCCATATCCAGCGCTTCACGAGTCGGGATTATGCCGATCTGCCGACCTTCGTCATCAATAAGTCTGACTTCGCGAATTCGAATTCGTTCGTTTACGCGAGTCTGCACTGGTCTGGAAATAGCTCGCCTCCTGAACTGCGGGCACTGCGTGCTGGACACACAAAAAGCGTCGGCTCTGAATGTCCGACGACACGCCAGCAACGACACCGGTCAAGCTTACCACACTCCACGCCCCCACGCCCGTGTCAGGAACGATGTAAAGCTCGATCGGCCAGCACCTCGCGCGCGGCAATCTCGTCCAGCCGCAATTGCTCGACGAGCGCCTCGACCGACGGAAAATCGGAGTCGGGGCGCAACCGGGCGATGAAGTCGGTGTGGAGGGTGATGCCGTAGAGATCGCCACTGAAATCAAGGATATTCGTCTCGATCTGGCGAGCCCCGGTGTTGAGGGCCGGGCGCGTGCCGATGTACGTCATGGCGAGGTGAGCCTGCTCGTCGTCGCCGATGGTCGCCAGCGTGGCATAGATGCCATCCGGCACGGGCACGAGTTCGACAGGTGGTTCGACATTGGCGGTTGGAAAGCCGATCGTGCGACCAACCTGCGCCCCACGAATGACTTCGCCAGAGATCCGGTAGGGATACCCAAGCAGCGACTCCGCCAATTCCACCTTGCCCTCGATCACGAGGTTCCGGACGCGACTGCTGCTGACCACCTGATCATCGAACTCACGACGCGGCACGGCCACAAGCTCGAAGCCAAGGTCCTGACCGATCTCGGTCAACCGCGCAATGTCGCCGGAGCGATTGCGTCCAAGCGCGAAGGCTTCACCAACCCAGACTTCGCGCGGACGAGTGGCCTCGACCAGGTGGCCAAGGAATGCTTCCGGCGACTCCATCATCAGCTCCCGCGTGAATGGAATCACCACCACATCGTCGACGCCGGTTTGCCACAAGCGCCGCAGCTTCTCGGGCGCGGTGTTCAAGCGGCCGGCGAACGTATCGGATCGAATCACCTGAGCTGGATACGGCTCGAAGGTAACGGCCAGGAGCGAGATGCCCAGTTCGCGTGCCCGGGCGCCAGCCGAGGCCAGCAGGTGTTGATGACCGAGATGGACGCCATCGAAGGTGCCAATCGACACGATGTGGTCACCACCGGGCGACGATTCGAATGTCCAGAACGCACTGTGCGACACGATTAGCTCGACTCCCCAGGAATGACCTTCACCGGTCGAACAGTATCTCCCGGATCGCGCACTTCTCCAATCCCCACCCAGCGATTTTCGGCACCGTATACCCGGACCGGGCTACCAGGTATCAGGTGTTCAGATGACGCGACTGGCTTGCCCTGGCCCCAGTCTGTCTCCGCCTGCCCTTCCAGCTGCACGCGTGGCAATTCGCCAAGGACGGCATCGGGAGACAACGAGATCTGCTCCCAACCGTCGCGGTCGAGTCGTTCGGTCAGTTCATCGAGCGACATGGCATCGGCCAGCGTGAACGGGCCGGTACGGGTGCGCCGGAGGGCGGCCAGGTGCGCCCCGGTCCCCAGCGCCTCACCGATATCACGTGCCAGCGACCGGATATAGGTCCCTTTCGAACAGGTGACATCGACCACGAGGTCGGGCTGCGACCAGTCGATGATATCCAACCGGGAGATGGTCACGGGGCGTGGGGCAACGTCGATGGATTCGCCTTTCCGGGCGAGATCGTAGAGACGCTGACCGTTGACCTTGATTGCCGAATGCATCGGAGGCACCTGGGACATCTCACCACGAAAGTGGTCAAGGGCTGGCTCGATGGTTTGCAGCGTGAGATGTGAGGCATCGGCCGTCGCGATGACATCACCCTCCGCATCGGCGGAATCCGTGGTGATGCCAAACCTGATCGTGGCGCGGTAGGACTTGTCGGCGGCGGCGAGGTACTCAATGGTGCGGGTGGCAAGGCCAACCGCAATGGGCAGGACTCCGGTTGCAGCCGGATCCAGCGTGCCGGCATGGCCTACGCGTCGCTCGTTGACGATGCGCCTCACCTTCGCAACCACGTCATGACTCGTCCAGCCGGCTGGCTTGTCGATGACGATGTATCCGTGCCTGATTGCCTGCCGCCGTCCCTTTCTGGCCATCACCCCGCGTCCGGATGGGCAGCCGCCATCGCCGTGACAGCGAGCTCGTCGACCCGCCGGACAAATGCGTCACGGGCATCGGTATCGCCGAGGATGGTGCAACCAGCGGCGCGAGGATGGCCACCACCACCAAATTCTGCGGCGATAGCGGCGACATCCACCTCGTCCAACATGCTCCGCATACTGACGCGCCATCCCTCAGCGTTGCGATGGAGGATGGCGGCGACGAGCGAGCCTTCGGTGCCGAGCAGGAAATTGACCATGCCTTCGGCTTCGACCGGGGTTGCCCCGCACGATTCGAAGACATCAGGGGTCAGTTCCGTGTAGATCAGCGAGCCTTGCCAGCTAACCCGCTGGAGGGCCTTCTCCCACAGGCAGACAGAGGAGCGAGGCTTGAGCCGGAAAAGGGCATCGACAATCGGACCGGGGTTGGCGCCGGCATCGACCAGGTCGGCGGCGGTCCGCATCGTCCGGGAGGTCGTCGAGTCGGTGCGCAGGCCGAGCGTGTCACCGTAGATTCCGGCCAGCAGGCACTGGGAGATCTCGGTGGTCAGTTCGGTACCCCAACTGGCGAGAATATCCGTCACCACTTCCGCGGCCGAAGCCGCCTGGGGCTCGACGATATTGACCGTGCCAAACCGGTCGTTGGTGACGTGATGATCGATGTTGACGAGAGGAATTGCGTCCCGATCAAGGCGTTCGGGGTCGTCACGGTAAAACCCGCCGAGACGTTTGCGATCGGCACAGTCGATCAGGCAGATCGTGTCATAGTCGGGAAGCTCGTCCCGGCCATAGACCAGCACCTCCTCCACGCCAGGCAGGAACCCCAGATTGCCCGGCACCGCATCATCGGTGACCAGCGGAATGGCACGCACGCCCCGTTGCCGAAGCGCGGCCATCATCGCCAGCGGCGAGGACAACCCATCGGCATCCACGTTCTGGTGCGTTGGCATCAAGACGCAGGTTGCAGCCGATAGCACACGTAGCGCATCAGACGCGGCTACCGGATCGAGTCGCCACGGCGAACTCATGGTCGCTCCCCCACCACTGGGCTTTCCTCTGCGGTATCCGGATCGACGCGCGCAGCGTCAGCCTCCCGGATCTCGCGCAAAGCACTGGAAATCTGCTCGGCGTATTCCATCGACCGATCGTCGCGGAACTCAAGCTCCGGAATCTGCCGCATGCGGAGGCGGGGCTTGAGGATATGGCGAATATAGCCTGCCGCCGATCGCAGCGCCTCCAGCGTCTTTTCGCGCTCCTCGTCGGTGCCGAGCACGCTGACGTAGACGCGGGCAGATCGCAGGTCGGGCGGAACCTCCACCGACGTAATGCTCATGAAGCCGATCCGGGGATCCTTCACCTCGCGGCGAATGATGTCGGAAAGCTCTTCGCGGAGCATTTCACCGACTTGCCGGGTTCGTCTGGTCATGGCGGTATCCTCCCTTCACAACCAGCTCATCAAAAACGGGTGGAATCCGCGCCAAATCAGGCGCGGGCCACCTCTTCGCGATGGAGGAATTCGATCTGGTCACCAACCTGGAGGTCGTTGAAGCCATCCAGGCCCATGCCGCATTCGTATCCGGCCGCAACTTCACGGACATCGTCCTTGAAGCGCTTGAGGGACTTGATGTTGCCCTCGAACACCATGGTGCCGCTGCGCAGCACGCGGGCCTTCGAGTTGCGGGGCACCTTGCCATCGAGCACGTAGAGCCCGGCGACCACATCGTTGTTCGGCAACTTGAAGGTTTCGCGAACTTCGGCGTAGCCGTCGGTGACGTCCTGGAAGACTGGTGCGAGGAGACCGGTCATGGCCTTCTTCACATCGTCCAGCAATTCGTAAATGATCGTGTAGAAGCGAACGTCGACGCCAGAAGCATCGGCCGCGCGCTTGGCAGCCACATCCGGACGAACGTTGAAGCCGATCACGACGGAGTGCGTCGTGGTGGCGAGGTTGATGTCCGACTCGGTGATCATGCCGGTGGCGGCCAACTGGACGGAAAGGGTGACCCCCTCGTCCGAATCCTCATTCAGCTTGAGCAGGGCATTCTGGATGGCGCCCAGCGACCCCTGGACGTCGGCCTTGAGGATGATGCGAAGTTCGGCGGTCTTGCCTTCCTTCACCTGGTCGTAGAGTTCGGTGAGCTTGACCGGGCGGTTCTCGCTCAACTGCTCGAAACGACGGCTCGCCTGGCGCTGCTCGGCGAGAGCCCGGGCGGCCTTCTCGTCCTCGAACACCATGAAGGTATCGCCAGCCTGGGGCACATCCATGAGACCCATGATTTCGACCGGGGTGCTGGGACCAACGCGTCGAACGCGCTTGCCGCGATCGTCCTGCATGGCCTTGATGCGACCATAGGTCGAACCGGCGACCACGACGTCACGCAGGTTGAGCGTGCCGCTCTGCACCAAGAGTGTGGCAAGCGGTCCGCGGCTGGAGTCGACCTGGGCCTCGATCACGACGCCCTGGGCCGGCTTGTCCGGGTTGGCCTTGAGTTCGTTGACGTCGGCCACCAGCAGGAGGACTTCCAGCAGATCATCGAGACCAAGCTGCTCCTTCGCCGAGACCTCGACGAACGGAACATCGCCACCCCACTCTTCCGGCATGACGCCGGTTTCGGAGAGTTGCTGCTTGACGCGGTCGGGATTGGCGGTTGGCAGGTCGATCTTGTTAACCGCCACCACCAATGGCACGTTGGCCGACTTGATGTGGGCGATGGCCTCGCGGGTGGTCGGCATCACGCCGTCGTCGGCCGCGACCACCAGCACCGCAATATCGGTGGCCTGGGCACCGCGGGCACGCATGGCCGTGAAGGCTTCGTGACCCGGTGTATCGAGGAAGGTCAGCTTCCGGCCCTGGGTGTCGACCTGGTAGGCGCCGATGTGCTGGGTAATGCCGCCAGCTTCGCCCTCGTGGACGTTGGCCGAGCGGATCGAGTCCAGCAGGCGGGTCTTGCCGTGGTCAACGTGCCCCATGATGGTGATGACCGGCGGCCGCTGCCGTGAGTCGGGGTCGGCGTCGTTTTCCAGGCGGCGACTCTCGAAGTCGGCCACAGCCTGGGTGACTTCCGATTCCTGCTCGTTGGTTTCCCAGCCGAGCGCCTCGGCAACCTTGGCCGCAGTCGCATAGTCGATTTGCTGGTTGAGGTTGGCCATGATGCCGAGCTTCATCAGCTCACGGATGACCTCGATGCCGTTGGTTTCGATCTTGTCGGCAAACTCCGAGACGGAGAGCACCGAGGGCAGGGTGACTGGTTCGCGAACGACCGGTGCCGTGCGCTTGACCGTTACCGTGCGGGCGCCGCCACCACCGCGCTTGCCGCCACGACGTCCACCGCCGCGGCGTCCGCCCTGGTTATTGTAGTTATCGGTCATGCTTGAGCCTCCGCTGAATCCGCCCCAGTATCCCGAGCCTCATCCGAGGGGAGACCTGCCGCAAATTCCGTTAGTGATGCAATTGCTTCTGGTGTGAGCTGGGTATTGAGCGCGCGGTTGAGGATGGGTGTCGAGACGGCGCGCTGCCAGCAGGCTGACTTGTGACACAGGTAGGCCCCACGGCCATTTTCACGGCCCGTGGGGTCGACCCGGACGTCTCCCTCCGAGGTGCGGACGAGTCGGATCAGGCCCCGTTTCGCGCCGGTTTCCCGGCACGAAACACAGGTCCGAATCGGCACGTGCTTCTGCCGTGCGGGTTTCGATTTCTTGCGGCGTGTCTCCGGGCGAGGCATGCTCATCGTGCTGCCTCCCTCTAGGACATCAGCTGCTCGCTGGCGGGCACGAACTCATCCTCGAGTTCTTCGCCGTCATCAAGCGGAAGCCGGTCGCCGGATGCCTGGTCGAAGCGGGCACGCAGTTCTCGATCGTAATAGACCTCGACCACTCCGGCCACGATATCGACATCCACCTGCCGGCGAACGAGATCTTCGGAGAGCGGACCGTAGGACATGCCGCTGAGGGCGATCATGCCATCGGCCTGAACCGCGCGGGGCTGTCGTCCCTGCCAGCTGAAGTCCGGCATCATGTCGGAATTCTGCGCGGCACGGAAGAAGTCACTTCCGGCCTCAAGGAGCGATTCCGGACCCTTGATGTCGATGCGCCAGCCGGTGAGCTTGAAGGCGAGGCGGGCATTCTGGCCCTCCTTGCCGATGGCGAGCGACATCTGATCGCTCGGCACGATCACCGTGGCCACTCGCTGGTCGCCGGAATCGTCAAGCGAAACGTTGGTCGGCTTGGCCGGGCTCAGCGCGTTGGCAATGAACGAGGCCGTGTCGGGAGACCATTCGATGACGTCGATCTTCTCGCCATAGAGTTCGTTGACGATGTTCTGGATACGGACGCCCCGGACACCGACGCAGGAGCCGACCGGGTCGACCTTTTCCTGGCGCGCGGCAACGGCCACCTTGGAGCGGAGGCCAGGTTCCCGGGCGATCTCCATGATCTCGACGGCCCCAGTCTGGATCTCGGGCACTTCCTGTTCGAAGAGCCGCTTGATCAGTCTCGGGTCGGAGCGTGACACGATCAGCTGCGGACCCCGGGCGTGGGCATTGACCTCGGTGAGGAGGACCTTGACCCGCTGGTTCGGCCGGTAGCGTTCGCTGGGCACCTGTTCGCGGGCGGGCATCACGGCTTCGGCCTTGCCGAGCTCGATGATGACGGCCCGGTTGTCGGCACGTTGGACGACGCCGCTCAGGACCTCGCCTTCCTTATCCTGGTACTCGCGGAAGACGGTTTCCCGCTCATAGTCGCGAATCCGGGTCTGGACAACCTGCTTGACGGTTTGGGCGGCAATACGGCCGAAATTCTCCGGCGTGCGGATGATCTTGATGGTATCGCCGATGATGGGCGCCGGTGCATATTGCAGGGCGTCCTCGACGCTGATTTCGGCATCGGGATTGCTGACGGATTCAACGACGGTCTTGAGGACCACCACCTGCATTTCGCCGGAGGCCTGGTCGAGTTCGACCGTGACTTCTTCGTCGGAACCCGTTGACTTCTTGTAGACCGACGTCAACGCTTGCTGAATGGACTGCAGCACCGCGTCGCGCGGAATGCCCCGCTCGGCAGCAATCTGGGCGATCGCGGTATAGAGATCGCTCTTCATCCCGCGCACCTCCTGAACTTGAGTGAAAAGAGTCGGGTTGCCTGGTTGAGACGATGCCGGTCGGGGTCCTCAGACAAACAGAAAACGCGGGCGGGGGCCCACGCTTGATCCGACCAGATCGATTAGGCACCCCGAACTTTACCATTTTGGACCCGGCCCTTCAATGTAAGCAGATAGGACGCAATTGCCCAGGAGCGGAGGCACAAGGGGCGATGAAGTCCGAACGGGACGACAGTCCTGTCGAGAGACGGCAATCGATGCTGCCTGACGGGAAGACGTTTGCATCGCAGACCGTGTGCATGGCCATGCCGGGCTGGGTCCCCGAGGCCGCCGGGCAACGCGTTCCTTCCACATTGAAGTTCCCCCACTAACGTCTGGCGATGAGTGCGATTGCAAAGACCACTGTTGCAGGGCGAAACGGAATCCGCCGTGGTGCGTGCTATAAATAGGCGGATTTGCGGGTCCTTCCCGCTGGGCTATCCTCCACTGTCGCCCGGAATGGCAAACGTCGCTCCACGGGCGACCATCCTCCACCACCCACTTATGTCAGGAAGCGACTCATTTCCATGTCCGTTTGTTTCGAGAAGTGTCTCCCATGACCGATCCCGGGCTTGACCAGCGACTGCGCCAACGATCCCGCCGGGCCGGCATCATGATCGGGCTCTCGATGGCCCTGACGATTGCGGTGTGTGTGGCAGGATTTTCCGTGATCTACGCCGCGCTCGACGACACGATCGGGGATTTCGTTTCCCGTGATGTGCCAACCGCCGTTGTCCGCGAGACCGAACCACCCGCTCAGAACACCACGGCCCAGGAGCCGGTGAGCACCGAGGAGGCTGGCAACAACGAGGTGATCGAGCCACCAGTCACCGAGGCAGCAGCGTCGACGGCAGAAGCCACCGAAACGCCCAATGACGGTGAGTTCACACCCGATTACCAATCATCGTTCGAGGCGGACCTCAACTTCCGATCGGAACCGTCGACGGCCGGGGGCGGCGATACGGTGATCCAGGTGCTGCCAGCGGGAACCCTGCTCCAGTTCACCGGAGAAACGCAGGAGTCCGACAACCCAGGCACCGATGGAGCTGGTGGTTGGATGTTCTTCCGGCTTGAAGACGGCACCGAAGGCTGGCTACGGGCCATCGACGTCAACGAATACGCGCCATAGTCGGCAGAAAGGACCCGTTGCGATGCAGAACGTCACCATCATTGGCCTGGGGCTGATCGGCGGGTCCATCGGGCTCGCGCTGCGCAGGTGGTCGGCGGAAAACGCCAACGCCCTCCGCGTGGTCGGGTTCGACGACGACATCGACAAGCAGGCCCGCGCCAAGCGCATGGGCGCAGTGGACGACACCGAGTGGACGCTCTCCACAGCGGTAAGCGATGCCGATATCGTGATCGTCGCCACACCGGTCGGCACCATGCCGGACGTCTTCGCCAACATTGGCGAGCACCTCAAAGCCGGGGCGATCGTGACCGACACCGGTTCGACCAAGGCTGACGTGATGGAGTGGGCCAAGGCATTGCCCTCCACCGTCCAATTCATCGGCGGCCACCCGATGGCCGGCAAGTCGGAAAGCCTGGAAGCGGCCGACGCCGACCTGTTCCATGGCGCCACCTGGGTGGTGTGTCCGGCGGTCAATGCGTCCGAAACGTCCATTCGCAACGTCCTCGGCATCATCGCCGCGACCAACGCCGAAGCGTTCTTCGTCGACCCGGTTGAGCACGATAGCTACGTGGCGGGGGTTTCGCACCTGCCATTCGTCGTCGCGGCCACCGTGGTGGACGCCGTGACCCAGGACAAGAGCTGGCGCGACATGCAGTCCCTGGCTT
>CAZNQC010000018.1:0-10905 GCA_964574825.1 uncultured Sphaerobacteraceae bacterium
AAGCGCGATGCCCAGGCCCGTGTGGTGCTGAAGAACCTCTACAAGCACTCGCAGTTGCAGACGACGTTCGGTATCAACATGCTCGCCCTGGTCGAGCGTGGGACCCAGCCGCGCGTCCTGACCCTCAAGCGCGCCCTGATGGAGTACATCGATCACCGTCAGGAAGTGATCACCCGGCGGACCGAGTACGACCTGGCCCGCGCACGCCGCCGAGCTCACATCCTCGAAGGTCTCAAGATCGCCCTCGACAATATCGACGCGGTCATCCAGACCATTCGGGCCTCCAATACCACTGAAATCGCTCGCACGAACCTGATGCAGCGCTTCGAACTCTCGGAACTGCAGGCGAACGCGATTCTCGACATGCGCCTCGCCCGGCTCGCCGCCCTCGAGCGCCAGAAGATCGAGGACGAGTACAACGAGGTGATGAAGACCATCGCCTACCTCGAAAGCCTGTTGGCGGATCCCCTTCTGATCAAGGGGCTGATTCGGCAGGATGTGCTGGACCTCAAGGACAAATACGGCGATGCGCGCCGCACCTCCTTCATGGAGGGCACCGGCAACATGTCCGACGAGGATCTCATCCCCGAGGTGGACGTGCTGGTGACGGTGACGACGAAGGGCTATGTCAAGCGGTTGCCGCAGGACACCTATCGCACCCAACGGCGCGGTGGACGAGGCGTTACCGGTGTCACGATGCGCGAGGAAGACGTGCCGCTGCACATGATTGCAGCGAATACGCACGACTACCTGCTCGTGTTCACCAACCGCGGCCGTGTCTACCAGATCAAGGTCCACGAGCTGCCTGATGCCAGCCGGACGGCCAAGGGCATCCCGATCGTCAACGTCATTTCGATGCAGCCCGACGAGACGGTCACCACCCTGCTCAAGGTGCACGACTACAACGACGCCCGCTACCTGTTCTTCACCACCCGGCTCGGTCGCGTGAAGCGTGTCGCGCTGGACCAGTTCCGCACCGTCCGGTCCAACGGCATCATCGCCATGGGCCTCGACGATACCGACGAACTGGCCTGGGTGCGAATGACCTCAGGTGAGGATCACGTCGTGCTGGTCAGCATGCACGGGCTGGCCATCCGGTTCGACGAGAACGATGTTCGCCCGATGGGTCGGCCTGCAGCTGGTGTGATCGGGATGCGGCTGGATGCGAGCGACCGCATCATCGCCTTCGAGGTGATCGAACCCGACCATGAGTTGCTGGTGGTGGCGCAGCGCGGTTTGGGCAAGCGAACCAGCCTGGACCACTACCGCAGTCAGGGACGCGGCGGCAAGGGGATCAAGACCATGAACCTGAGCCCCAAGACCGGCAACATCGTCGCGGCCGGCATGGTGAGCTCGGAAGATGGTGTCGTCCTGATGAACAACAAGGGCATCACCATCAAGATCGCGGCAAATGGCATTCGACAGACGGGCCGCGCTGCCCAGGGTGTGACCCTGATGCGTCTCGGTAACGGAGACGAAGTGGTTTCGATGACCGTGATCGAGCCAACCGACCCCGTCAGCAACGCGCAGTTCCAGGATCTGGACATGAGCGCCCTGCCAGACGGCGGCGGGCAGTAGCCGCTCAGAGCGCCTAACGGTCCAAGTAGCACGACAGGAACGGGGCTGGTTCACCAAGGACCAGCCCCGTTCCCGTGCCCAGCCACGCGTGCTTTGGCCGCCATGGCATGTCTCCGGCGAACGGCTGGACGGATCCGGCGCAACCTGTCGTCGCCTAACAGCGACCAGCAAGAGGTAATTGTGGAGTCATCGGGTAGAGGCGGACCTGCCGCGACCGGTCACGAAACAATCCATTCAGTGATCGAGCGGCTGTTGTCCGCCCGGCCCAATTTGCCGGTCACCCTGAGTCCGTGCATTCACCGCGACAGCACGACTCCAGCGGACTACTGGTCCAACGCGCTTCAGCCACAGGTGCTTATCCCGGCTCCGTCGATCTCTCCGATTCGGTATGGTCTCTCGTCGCCCTCCTGGCTCAGTGGGAGGGGCTGACCGATGTGTTGGAATCGCTGCGCCGTCCACCTTCTGCCAACCGGGTGACCTGGCGAATCCAGGTGCTGAGCATTGGCACCGCAATCGCCAGCGCCACCGTGACCACAACCACGGCACTGAAGAGGATCTTGGCAGTGATCCCCGATCCCGTCGGGAAGATCGATGTCGTCTGGAACAGCGTGAAGTAGATGAACTCGAGCCCGATTGCGGCCGGAACCACGAGCGTCGCCGCCACCACCGGCAGCATCGACGCGAGGACCGTCAGAAAGGCGCTGGCCACATAGACCCCGAGGGCCAGTTTCAAGGCACTGGAAAGGCTGACCAGGTCGGATTGTCCCGCCAGCAGTGGCACCAGGAGCGCGGCCGGCAGGAACATGATCCCCGCCTGCTCCGGATCTTCCTGCGAAAGCACGGCACAAGCCACGGCCAGCAGGGTCAGCAGCAGAATCACCGCCACGGTGGCCAGTACCGGCGCCATCATGGTTCCATTGCCGCCATCGACAAACGGTACCCGAATCACACTCTGGCGAATCACCAGCACGGGAAACACCATCGCCAGCGTCGCCAGATTGACGATGGCGGTTCGTCGCCACGCCTGGAACGCGACCCCGCTGGCACCCACGGCCAGCACAATCGTCGGAACGAACAACCCCGCGGCCCAAACCGGCAAGCCCAACGGCGTAAATGCGCCAAGGAGCAGCACGACTGCCGCCGAGACGACCACCAGCAGATTGGGCAACGCTTGCTCGACCATCAGGAGAAGGGGTGGCATGACGGGCAGCATTGGCCGGCGTTGGGCCTTGGCGTTGGGCTGCAGTGTGGCGTCCAGCACCTCGCGATTGACGACCGAGACGACCCTGTCTTCACCCGGTCTTTCGCGCCTCGTCGGCGGCACACCACGTGGAGTTCGGCTGGGTTCTGCCGGAAGTTCGCCATACATTGGCGAATCCTCATCGAACAGGTCCAGTGGCAGGTCCGGAAGCGGACGACTGCGATGTGGTGCGGGGCTGCGGGAGGCCATTGGAAAGCCGGTGTCTCCTCACGAGGTTATGGCGGGTGGCACGCATCCCATGATGGGGTCACCGGAAGCGTTCGACTACTGTAGCACCTGGTTTTGCTGATGTGGATGAACGGACACACGTTGCCTTTCAGGCATCACACAGGCATTTCCCGGAATCGGCTTCCGGTCTGCCCGGAAAGGCTGATCACGCTTCTGACAGCACCTGCTGCAGGTCTGCAATCGGCACCTGGGTGCGCACGCGCTCGCGGAACGATCCAAGGTGTGTGATTCCGCACAGCTGCAACATCGCCATGGTTTCGTTGATGCCGGCACCAATCGTCTCCGGCACGTGCGAGTCGCTGCCGGTGGTGATGAGCGAGCCGCCCATCTGTACGTAGAGATCCACGATTTGAGGGCCGGGCATGCTGGTCTTCGGCGCCTGACGCAGCCCCGAGGTGTTGATCTCGAACGACATGCCCTGGTCGATGATCGCTCGCAGCGCTGCCCTCAACTCTGGCTCAACCGCCAATGGATTGTAGGGAAGTGTCTCCGCCGGACGATACCGCTTGGGCAGATCGATGTGCCCGATCGTGTCGAACCACCCGGTCTCGGCGGCAGCCTGAATCTGTTCCAGGTATGGCCGCATCACATCGTCGATGGACCGCGTCGCAAAATACTCCGGAAATATGATTTCACCGTCGTCCCCGTAGTGGACTGAGCCAATCACGAAGTCAAAGGTGTGGCGCCCCATGAAGTCTTCGACCTGGGAGGCAATGCGCGTGTTGAAGTCCACCTCGGCCCCAGCCAGAATCGTCAGCTGGCCGTCAAAGCGTTCGCGCGCGCGCTCCAGGTCCTCCATATACTGCCCATAGTCGAAGAAGCCATAGCTCATGTCAGCCGGTTCGTGCTCGATGTGGTCGGTGAACGCGATCTCGGTGACGCCCGCCGCAATCGCTGCTTCGCATGAATCGAAGATGGGCGTGGAACAGTCTGCGGATTGCGTTGTGTGCACGTGATAGTCGAACATACGACGGTGAAGCTCCTCAGTACGGGGTTGGAACGGCATGGCACGATTCGCGCCGCTCCAATGATTGTCGCATTTCGCGCAGGCCAATCATGGACCAAGTGAACGACTGGCTCCAATCCATCGGCATCAACGGAGGCCACGTGATCGGCAGCCTGCTGGTCACGCTGTTGGCGTTCATCGCCGCGCGATGGCTGAGTCGCCGCCTGCGGACTCGGGTGATTGGTGAGCTTTACAAGCGCTCCTTCGCCCGAAACGATGCCATTCTCATCGGTCGCCTGATCTCGATCTCCATCTACGGCGTCGCCATCATCATTTCCCTGGTCGCCTGGGGCGTGAACTCGACCGGTATCCTCACCGCCGTTGGTGCCTTCTCGGTGGCCCTCGGGCTGTCGCTCCAGGACGTGTTTCGGAACTTCTTCTCTGGTGTGCTCCTCCTGTTGGAAAAGCCGTTCAAGGTTGGCGACCACGTTCAGGTGCAGACCGTGGAGGGCGAAGTACTGGGAATTGACATTCGCACGACCCTGGTGCGCGCGGCCAATGGCTCGACGGTCATGGTTCCCAACTCCATCATGTACTCCCAGACCCTGACAACCAGATCGGGGCACGGATGGCATCGCCTCGACCTGAAAGTGACCGGGCAGAAAATGGATGTTGAGACGTTGGTGGGGATTGTCACGTCGGGCGTGAAGGATTCTGGTGTGACGAAGGGAGAACCGTCGACGCCCGTCGTTACGTCAACTTCTACGGAGTCGACCGAAGTCACCATCTCGGTGCTGATTCCCGATCGCGACAACCTGGATCGGCAGGTGATCGAAGCGATCGTGACCGCGGCCAGGGGCCAGGACATCGAGGTCACCCGATCATGACCGATGGTCGCCGCATCGCCATCTTTGGTGGAAGTTTCAACCCGATCCATATCGGTCACCTGATCATGGCCGAGAATGCCCTGACCGATCTCGCGCTCGATGCGGTCATCTTTGCCCCGGCCGGTGACCCGCCTCACAAGAGCCGCGAGGGACTGGCCCCTGCGGCTGACCGGCTGGCCATGGTCGAGTTGGCCATTGCCGATCGCCCCGGATTCGAGTCATCCACCATCGACCTGGACCAGGAAACCCCGTCGTACACCTGGCACCTGCTGGAACGAGTGTCGGCGCAGGAACCATCCGCGCAGGTCTGGTTCCTGATGGGTGGCGACTCCGTGCGCGACTTTGGTACCTGGAGCCGCCCTGAACGCATCCTCGAACTCGCGCGCCTGGCGGTGGTCGAGCGACCCGGATTCGCCATGGATCTCGGCAGCACGACCCAGCTCCCCGAACTGCCCTACCGCGCGGATGTCATCGAAGCCCCACTCTGCGATGTCTCCTCAACCGATATCCGTCGTCGTCTCGCGGCCGGTCGTTCCGTCCGCTATCTCGTTCCGGATGCGGTCAGGCGCCATATCGATCTCCGGGATCTGTACGGGAGCGAGCGGCCGCCCAGCCCAGCTCAGGTTGATCCGGAATCCCCCTCTGCAGCCATGGACGACTCTGCTCGGTCGGGCGAAGATGTGCCGGCCGGAGAGACGTCCAGCGCCCGGTAAGCACGAGCGCAGCATTCGATGCATGGCGTGCTAGGATTACGCAGCATTGATGCCAACTCAGTCGCGAAGGAGACGCTCTATCGCGCACCAGGTCGCAATCAGCAAACACACAGGCAATGGTTGAGGCACAGACCCAGCGATGCCGCTGTGGGCTGTGGTGGGGGAGTGAACGTTGAACGACATGGTTCTTTACTCGCTGCCAGTCGTGATTTTCGGACTCATGGCAGTCGGGTTCGCACTTTATCTTGCCCGGGGCATTCTGGCCCTGGATCAGGGCACGGCCGGGATGCAGGACATCTCGAACCGTATCTTCGAAGGCGCGATTGCCTATCTGAACCGGCAGTACCGGACCATCTTTTCCCTCGCAATTGTGGTCGCCGTGGTGATGGGGGTCCTGGTGGCGCTCTTCGAGAAGAGTCACCAGACCGAGCGCGGCGTCATCACTGCGCTGGCCTTCCTTTTTGGGGCGCTGCTCTCCGGGCTTTCCGGATTCATTGGAATGTACGTAGCGGTCAAGAGTAACGTTCGCACCGCCGCTGCAGCGCAAAAGGGCATCGGTCCGGCGATGATGGTCGCCCTGCGTGGTGGAGCCGTCTCCGGCTTCCTCGTCATGGCGCTGGGCCTGCTTGGCGTCCTCACGGTCTACGCCGTGGTCTACCAGTTCGCCGATGGTCAGTTTTCCACGGTAGCCGAGACGCCATTCTGGATTGTTGGCTTTGCCTTTGGGGCCAGCTTCGTGGCGCTGTTTGCCCAGTTGGGCGGCGGCATCTACACCAAGGCGGCCGATGTCGGCGCGGATCTCGTCGGCAAGGTCGAAGCCGGTATTCCCGAGGACGATCCCCGCAACCCGGCCGTGATTGCGGACCTGGTAGGCGACAACGTCGGTGACTGTGCTGGTCGCGGCGCCGACATCTTCGAGTCGTCGTCGGCCGAAGTCATCGGCGCGATGATCCTCGGTGTTGCCCTCTATCAGGCATCGGGACAGGAAGTCGCCTGGATCTTCTTCCCGCTGGTGGTTGGTGCATTTGGCCTACTGGCATCGATGATCGGTGTGATTGCCGTTCGTCCTGGTGATGTCGTCAAGGACCCGATGGGCGAACTCAACAAGGGTTTCTACGTCAGCGCTGGTTTGTCAGCGATCTTCCTGATCGGCATCTGTCTGACCATGCTCCCCGAAGGTGGCTGGCGATTTGCCGCCTGCGGACTCATCGGCATCCTTACGTCGTTTGCCTTCGTTTACATCACCCAGTACTACACGGCAGGATCCTGGCGCCCGGTGAAGGAAATCGCCGAAGCCTCGAAGACTGGTCCGGCTACCAACATCATCTCGGGTATCGCCGTCGGCTTCGAGACGACCGGTCTCTCCGCGATTGCGATCAGTGTGGCGTTGCTTTCGTCCTACTGGCTTGGTGAAGGCGTCAATGCCTTCTCCGGTGAGGCCGCAGTTTCCTCCGGTATCTTCGGCACGGCCGTCGCCACCATGGGCATGCTCATGACCGCGGCCTATATCCTGGCGATGGACACGTTCGGACCCATCACGGACAACGCGGGCGGCATCGTCGAAATGAGCGACGCCCCCGATTCCGTGCGTGATGTGACGGATGAACTCGACTCGGTTGGCAACACCACCAAGGCTCTCACCAAGGGGTATGCGGTGGGCTCCGCCTCGCTGGCGGCCTTCCTCCTCTTCTCGGCATTCATTGATGAAGTGGATCGCTTCAGCACGGAACCGATCATTCGCATCGTCAATCTGGCAGAACCCAAGGTGTTCGTCGGCGGCTTGATCGGCGCCACGCTGGTCTTCGTCTTCAGCTCGTTTGCGATTCGGGCCGTTGGCAATGCAGCCAGCGCCATGATCGAGGAAGTTCGTCGTCAGTTCCGTGCCGATCCTGGCATCATGGCCGGCACCAGCGTTCCCGACTACCGGCGATGCGTGGACATCTCGGTGCGGAGCGCCTTGCGGGAGATGATCCTGCCAGGAGCCCTGGCGCTGATCGTGCCGATTGCGGTCGGCATCCTCCTCAAGTGGGAGGCCGCGGCCGGCATGCTCATGGTGGGCACCATTGTCGGTGTCCTCATGGCCCTCGTGCTGAACAATGGCGGTGGAGCCTGGGATAACGCCAAGAAGTACATCGAGGCGGGCAACCTCAAGGACGACGATGGAAATGTCCTCGGCAAGGGCTCCGATGCGCACTCGGCCGCCGTTGTCGGCGATACCGTCGGCGACCCCTGGAAGGACACGGCTGGTCCTTCCCTGCACGTGCTGATCAAGCTGCTGGCTACCATCACCCTCGTCCTCTCGCCGCTCTTCGTCTAGCGGATCACGGTCGCGAGTCGAGCGGGTATCATGACGGAAGGCTGACCACACGGTCGGCCTTCCGTTTGGTACGTTCAACCCTGGATCGATGATCGTGACTGAATCCTCCAAGAAGTCGAAGATTGGCGTGGTCGGCGGTGGCTTTGCCGGCCTGACAGCGGCACTCCGCTTGGCGCAAGCCGGGCACGAGGTGACGCTCTGGGAGAAAGGCCGGCTCGGCGGACAGGCCGCGACGTTCGAGGTCGCCGGTACTCGCCTCGAGGTCTTCTACCACCACCTGTTTCAAAGCGACACGTCCATCGCAAACCTGGCCCGGGAAATCGGCATCGGCGACCGGCTCATGTGGTTGCCGTCGAATGTTGGTTACTTCTCTGACGGCAGGATCTACCCGCTCAATGGCGCGCTCGATCTCCTGCGCCTCGGTTCGATCCCGTTTGCCGACCGCATCCGCGTCGGCCTCGTGACGGCCTATCTGCAGCGAGTGAAGGACTGGAAACCGTACGAGTCCGTCACCGCCCACGAGTGGCTCCAACGAGCGCTTGGCAAGCGTGCCTACGACCGCACGTTTGGCGCCCAACTCAGGGCCAAGTTCGGTTCGCTCTACGACCAGATTCCCATGGTCTGGTTCTGGGGCAAGATCTGGCTCCGCACCACATCGCGGCGCTCCCCGCTCGAGCAGGAAAAGCTCGGCTACTTCGACGGATCGTTCCAGGTCATGGTCGATGCGCTCGTCAAGGCCTGCGCGGCGGCCGGAGTGGAGATTCGCCGGGAGGGGCTGACCGGACTGGAGCAGGGCGATGCTGACGGCTGGATAGCCCGCAGCGATGAAGATGAGGTCGCGCTGGATCTCGTGCTGGCTACCGTGCCGTCACATGTGTTCCAGGCTATCGCGCCACCGCTGCCGCCGGCCTACGTGGACCAACTGAACGCCATTGGCTACGAAGCCGCCGTCGTGGCGATCATCGAACTCGATCGCAAACTGTCAGACATCTATTGGCTCAACATCGCCGATGCGGACCTGCCATTCACGGGTGTCATCGAGCACACCAATTTCATCAGCCCGCAACACTACCAGGGTCGCCGCTTCGTGTACCTGAGCAAGTACATGGAGACGGACCATCCCTACTTCACCATGCCCGATGAGGAGATCGTCGCCTCCTACGTGCCCTACCTGCAGCGGATCAATCCGGACTTCGATCCGTCCTGGATTCAGAACTCCTGGGTCTTTCGCGAGCGAGCGGCCCAGCCGATCATTCCGATGAACTACTCGGAACGGATCCCCTCGCTGCGCACCCCGCTGCCCAACCTCTACCTGGCAAACACCACCCAGATTTATCCGGAGGACCGGGGCACCAACTACAGCGTGCGCCTCGGGGAAGACGTCGCGAAGCTCATCCTCGAAGATCTTGCCTGACACCCTGTCTCGAAGCCCAGCAAGCACAATCTCCCAATGGAAGGGTGCTCGGCCTTCACGAAGGGACACTCACGTCTTCGCACGCGGTGCAGCGAAGGTCTGTGCACCCTGCCATGCGTCTCCCGGCTGCCGGGTTACGCACGCGTCCAGAAGGCCCGTCCTTCCTCGACCACAAACCTGACTTCGCCAATTCGGTCCAGGTGCGCGAGGTAAGCACTGATCGTCGGCCGCAGCAGGAAGTAGCTCTGGGCATCGAACACCGGCACGTCGAGCCGGGCAAACACCTCTCCGGCCACTTCGTCGCCAGTCATTGGCCCACGAAGGACGTGCAGGATCGCATCAACCGTCTGGTCGATGGCGGTTAGGTTGAGCGCGACCAGCTCGTGGATGGACTCGGGTGCGTCGCCGTGGCCCGGAATCACCCGGTCGGCCGGAATCCCAGCCGCGTATTCCAGTGCCGCCTGGTGTTCGGTGAGCCCAAACAGATACGGAATCCGGTACTTCTCGATCGCCGTCGCGGGAAAGACGACATCGGCGCAGAAGAATGCGCCATCAATCAGAAACCCCACCTGGTTCGGCGCGTGTCCGGCCAGCGGAACGACCTCGATCGTCGTGCCGTGATGTTCCCAGGTCCCAATCGGGATCTCCCCGGTCACCGGACTCGGTTCGGCCAGCAGGAACTTGTTGCGCAGGGCATCCATTGGTGAAGCCCCGCCGAAGAGCAGCGCCGGTTGGAGGATGGGATTGGCAATCACGGCCGCCTCGATCGCGGGCGCCCAGATTTCGCAGCCGGTCCGCTTGTGCACGAACGCGTTCGCCCCGAAATGATCGGCGTGTCCATGCGTGTTGATGATCGAGACGACCTCTGTGCTCATCTCATCGCGTACCTGCCGCAGCACCTTGCGGGCAGTCGTGTCATTCAGCCCGGAATCGATCAGGGTCACGGTTCCGTCCTGGTGCCGGATGATGCCGACATTGGTTCCTCCCGGCACGAACCCCACTCGCTCCGATACCTCGATATACATGTGTCTGCTTCCAACCTCGCGGAGTCAATACCGCGTCTATACTCTTGCTGGTTGTCTGGTGTGAGCGCTGAAAGGACTCCCGTCGTGGAACATATTGTCGCTGTCGAGCAGTTCGATCGCGAGTACCTGCTTTCCCTGTTCGATGAAGCCGATCGCATGAAGGACGTGCGGGCCAGTGACGGCCTCCTCCAGGATCGCATTCTCGCGACACTGTTCTACGAGCCATCCACCCGCACCCGGCTCAGCTTCGAGTCGGCAATGCTGCGGTTGGGTGGTCAGATTCTGTCAACCGAAAACGCCCGCGAGTTCTCTTCGGCCATCAAGGGCGAGACCGTGGAAGATACCGTGCGCATCGTGGCCGGATATGCCGACGGCATCGTGATTCGCCACCACGAACAGGGTGCTGCAGCCCGCGCGGCGGCAGCTTCGCCAGTCCCGATCATCAACGGTGGTGACGGCCCCGGCGAACACCCGACCCAGGCCCTGCTGGACTTCTACACCATTCACGATGAACTGGGTCAGATCGACAACCTCAA
>CAZNQC010000018.1:11005-14434 GCA_964574825.1 uncultured Sphaerobacteraceae bacterium
TGAGTGATGACGTGCGAGCGAAGTTGGACGCCGCCAATGTCCGCTACCGCGATGAACCTGACCTCGATACCGCGCTCCAGGAAGCAGATGTCATCTACCAGACGCGGATTCAGCGCGAGCGATTCGCGACTCCGCAGGAATACCAGGCAGTCGAAGGCATCTACACCATCACACCTGACTCCATGGCACTCCTCGGTCCGGACGCCATCGTCATGCACCCCTTGCCCCGGGTAGACGAAATCTCTCCGGATGTCGACAGCGATCCCCGAGCCGCATATTTCCGCCAGGCTCGCAACGGCGTGTTCATCCGCATGGCGCTGCTCAATCGCCTGCTCGGAGAGAATGCTGCGAACTGAACCAACTATCGCTGGGGCAGTGAGTCCGGCCCCTGGCGATGTCCGGTCGGGATCCGCTCCCAGCGCGCCAGTTCGGACGACCGGCGATGGATCAGCCCAAACAGCCCGATTGCCATCACGATGACGGCCATCACCATCAGCACCTTCACCACGCCGAAGAGGTCGGCCGCCGCCGCCGCGAAGAAAATCGGAATGAAGGCCGCGGTATTCGAAATCGTGAAGAACGTCGCGTAGACCCGGGCCCGGATCGCTTCATTGGACCGTTCCTGCAACATGGTCTGCGATGGCACCAAAACGAACGCGTTGCAGATGCCCAGGATCGACGCGAAGACGCCAACGAACACGGTGACCATCATCACCGGCGCGGACCCGGCCCAGGCCAGATCGAGCCCCCACCTCGCCAGGGCCATGAATGCCATCATCAGGCCCGCGATGAACAGCGAGATGTCGATCAGCCAGTCTCGCCCGATCCAGCGCACCACCCGCGGAACGACCACCACGCCGACCAGGATGCCGACCCCGGCTGGCGCCACCACCAGGCCAATGTCTTCCTTCGAAAGCCCGATGACCGATGATACGAAGTCCGGACCCAGTGTGGCGATCATCATGAAACTGGTGGAGGCCAGCGTCAGGTAGCCAATCGCCCGCATCAGCGATGGGTCCTGCAGGATGAAGACCAGACCTTCCTTCATGTCCGACCAGAGCCGCTTGGCCGGGGACATGCCATCGATCCCCGACTTCACCGCCACCACCGGCGTGGGCGGAATCGTCAGCACCAGCGCCGCACAGATGAGATAGACGACGATCGTGCCCATGAAGAGGGTATCGATCCCGACGGCCTTGGCCAGAATTGGCCCAAACGCGGCGAACCCGATCAACTGGGCGGCAGTCGAGGTCAGGTTGAACAGCGCATTGGCCGACATCAACTGAGTGCGGGGCGTGACCACCGGAATCGTCGCGCCCAGCACCGGCGCGTAGAACTGCCCGGCGATGCCGAACAGGAAGGTCACGATGTAGTAGGCAGCGAGAATCGTCTCGACATGCCACGAGGGCTGGATGACGAGAAAGAGCAGGACGCTGACGGCTCGTGCCACGTTGAGCCAGGCCATCAGGTAGCGTTTGTTGGAACGGTCGGCGAGAACTCCGGCGAGCGGTCCGAACAACACGGCAGGCAATGAGAACGCCAGGATGACCAGCGAGATTGCCGTGTTCGCCTGCGGCAGATTGTGCACCTCAACCACTTCGCGCACTTGCAGCAGCAGCGCGAAGTTGATCATGTTCTGGCAGATCTGGGTGATCGCCTGGGTCAGCCACAGTCGCAGGAACGCACCATTGCGGAGCACTGCCGCGATGGAGTCGGAGTTACTCGCGGGACGAGCCGTGGCGCTCACTCGGTGGTCACTTCCTGCGTGGAGAGAACGGGTTCGGCATTTCCAGGATAGGCCGGTCCGCGTGAGATGAACGTCTTCAGGCGCTTCTCGATGGTCCGGCGCGGCAGGAGAACCCGCCGTCCGCAGGTCTGGCACCGGATCCCGATGTCCGCGCCGACGCGAACCACAACCCAGTCGGTGGAACCGCAGGGATGTGGCTTGCGCAGGCGCACAACGTCATCGACATAGAACGGAACGGGCTCCGGCAGCACCATCGTCGTGGGAGACCTACATCAGCCCTGGTATCTTCAGGCCGCCGGTCAACACGCTCATGCGCTCTTCGGCCAGCGTCTGTGCCTTCTCCATGGCATCCTGCACGGCGGCCGCAATCAGGTCCTCCAGCATTTCCACGTCTTCGGGGTCGACCGCGGCAGGATCGATCTTGATCGACTTGAAGGCTCGCTGGCCGGTCACCTCGGCGGTGACCACTCCACCACCTGCCGTGCCGGTGACAACGGTCTCCTCAAGTTCCTGCTGGATCTTGGCCATGCGGTTCTGCATTTGCTGGATCATCTTCATGCTTGGCTGCATGACTGGCGGTCCTTTCGTGGCTGGCGAACCGAGAATCGATCGGCCAGCGTGGTTTCGGGGGAATGCCGGAGACGGCCCGGTACGACAGGGAGTATACCCGCCGCTCGATCAGGTTCGCCCGGTCGAACTGGCAGCAACAAACGCCTGCGAGCGTTCGAGCATGGTGTGGGCATTGAGCAGGGCAGCTTCGCCCGGTGGCAACCCATCGATCATCGCTGCCAGCTCCACTTCCCGCCCGGCCATGTCGAGCTGGCGCACGGTCGAAACCGTCCGTCCGCCGGCAGTCTCGGTCTTCTCGATACGCAGATGACGGGTGGCGAAGGACGCAATCTGCGGCAGGTGCGTGATCACGATGACCTGGTGCCGTTCGCTGATCGCCCAGAGCTTCTCACCGACCACCTGGCCGATGCGGCCACCGACGCCAACGTCGATCTCGTCGAACAGCAGGGTCGGCGTCAGGTCGACGTCGGACAGGATCGACTTGATCGCGAGCATCAGCCGCGCCATTTCACCTCCGGAGGCGATTCTGGCCAGCGGCCGCAACGTCTCGCCGGCATTGGGCGCCAGCAGGAACTCCACCTGGTCGATCCCGGTCTCATCAACCTGCACCAGGGCGCCACCGACATCGATACCCTCAGGTGCTGGCCTGGCGCGCACGTCGATGGCGAGATCCGCCCGGCCCATGTGGAGCTCGGCCACGCTCCCCTCGATTTCCGCGGCCAGACGGCTGGCGGCGTCCCGGCGTTGGCGCGAGAGTTCACCAGCGAGCCCTGCCAACTGCTCAGCGGCGTCCCGCACCGCCGCCTGCAAGGATTCGGCATCGAACTCGGCCGAGGTCAGTTGACCGAGCTCCGTGCGCGCCTCGTCCGCAAAGGCAAGGATTTCCGCAATCGTTGCCCCGTACTTGCGTTTCAGGGCCTGGAGCATCGCCAGCCGATCCTCCACCTCCAGGAGTCGCCCCTCGTCGGGCTCGACTGACTCCGCGTAGTCGCGAAGATCGCGGGCCAGGTCCTCGGCCAGAATCAGGAGGTCGTTTGCTCGCTCGGCAAACGCGGATGACTGCCGATCGAGACTGGTCAAATCTTCGATCTGGGCAACAACCTGCCGGATGA
>CAZNQC010000018.1:14534-29258 GCA_964574825.1 uncultured Sphaerobacteraceae bacterium
GACTGCCGATCGAGACTGGTCAAATCTTCGATCTGGGCAACAACCTGCCGGATGATCGCCGCGGCCGTGACCGTGTCCCCAATCTCATCATCGGAGAGCAGCGCCAGGGCGCCCTGCGCGTCGGTCCGAAGGCGATCGGCGTTTCGCAGCACGTCACGCTCGGCCATCAGCAGGTCTTCGTCACCAGAGTTAAAGGCAGCTTCCTCGATCTCGGCCAGCTGGAAGCGCAACAGGTCGATGCGCTGTTCGCGGTGCCGGGCATCCTGCGCCAGCGACGCGAGCCGAGCGGTCAGCTCGCGCCAAATGCGAAACGCCGCCCCAACGTCAGCCCGCAACGCGTCGGTTCCAGCGAACCGATCGAGCAGTGCCCGTTGCTCCGATGTCCTCAGGATGGCAAGGTGATCCGATTGCCCGTGAATATCCACCAGCATGGCGCCAATCCTGGTCAGGGCACCGGCTGTCGACATGCGGCCATTGATGCGCCCCGTGGAACGGCCATTGGCAAAGATTTCGCGAGCCAGGACGAGGACTTCGCCGTCCGATTCGACCCCCAGCTCGTCCAGAATTGGTTCCAACCGTGCCCAGGTCTGCTGGTCGGGAGCAAAGGCGACGTCGATGCGGGCAGAGGTTTCACCGGTGCGAACGACATCGCTCGTCATCCTGGCGCCCAGCACCGCACTCAGGGCATCGAGCAGGATCGATTTTCCTGCCCCAGTCTCTCCGGTGAGGACGTTCAGCCCATCGGTAAACTGGATGGTCGTTTCTTCGATGATGGCGAAGTTCCGAATGGACAGTTCCAGCAGCATTGCAGGGTGCCCTCATGGCGTCTGGCGTCCGGGAACTCCGCCATTGTCATCCGACGGAGCGTCGCTACTCAATCCCCGCCAGCACTTCGGGCGCGCGGATCGGGAGCGAGGTCATGCGCGCACCCACCGCGTCACGAATGGCGTTGGCAACCGCCGCTGCTCCCGGAATGGCAGGCGGCTCCCCGACTCCCTTGGCCCCATATGGTCCGGCATCGGAGGCGACTTCGACAAGGACGACATCGATATTGGGAATCATCGTCGAACGCGGCAGCACGTAGTCCATCAGCGTCGCCGCATCAGGCTGACCGTCGGCGTCGTAGGCAATGCCCTCGTAGAGTGCCCAGCCGATTCCCTGGGCCACCCCGCCGTGAATCTGCCCTTCCACTGAAGCCGGATTGATGGCAAACCCAACGTCCTGGACGGCGACGTAGTTGGTGACCTTCACTTCACCAGTGAGCTCGTCGACCGTGACTTCGGCGAGATGCGCGGCGAAGCCCGGCGAGCTGGAAGCGATACCCGAGCCGCCACGACCGTAGACGGGTTCGTTGCCTCCCGTCATCGCCAGGCTGAGCTCTGCCACTTCCTGCAGGGTGATGGCGGTACCAGGCACACCTCGCACCTGCACCGTCCCATCAACCATGTCGAGATCGTCCACCGCAACCTCGAGCTTCTTGGCCGCGATTTGCTTGATCTGCTCGACCGCGTCCTTGACGGCCTTCTGGACAGCAGGACCGACCGTGTAGGTGATCTTGGAACCGCCGGTGCCCCCAGCGAAGGGCGCCGAATCCGTATCTCCCGTCCGCACCCGCACGTCGTCGATACTCGTGCCCAACTCTTCGGCCGCAATCTGGGCGAAGGTGGTGTTGGTGCCGTTCAGGTCGACCGACCCGAGCACGACGGTCAGCTTGCCGTCGGAGTCAAGGCGGCAGGAGGCGGTGGCAGGCTCGACGCCGCCGGGCCATCCTCCCACTGCGATGCCGATCCCATGACCGGTCCCCCGACGTTCTTCCCGCTGCTGCCAGAGCGGATGGGCCTGCAAGGCTTCGATCGTTTGCCGCAGGCCGATTCGTGGCCACGGACCATCGTTCGCCCGCAGGTCACCTTCTTCGGCGCAGTTCTTCAAGCGAATCTCAATCGGATCGATGCCCAGCTTGTGGGCAATTTCGTCCAGCGCGGACTCGATCGCGAAGGTGCCCTGCTGCGCGCCCGGTGCCCGATACGAACCCGAACTCGGCCGGTGTGTCTGCGTCTCATAGCCAGTGATTTTCAGGTTCGGGAACTTGTAGTAGCTGCCGAGCAGAATCGCCGCGATCGAGAGCGGTGAACCGGGAGCCGAGCCTGAATCGAAGATCAGATGACTCTCCAGCGCCGTGATCGTCCCGTCCTGTTTCGCGCCCAGCTTGATCCGAATCTGGCATTCGGGGGCAGGATTGCCGGCCAGGAAGTCATCACTCCGGGTGTAGGCCAGCAGCACCGGCCGGTTGACCGCCTTCGCGGCGGCAGCAACCAGCGGCTCGATCAGCACGAACTTGCCGCCGAAACCGCCTCCCACCGGCATGGGTACGATGTTGACATTCTCGATCGGCATGTCGAGCGAGGTTGCGACCTTGTTGCGGCCGTGGAACGCGCCCTGGGTGCTGGTGTGCACCGTCAAGCGGCCGTTTCGCTCCGGAATGACGAGCGCAACCTGCGGCTCGATGTAGCCCTGATGGACGGAGATCGATGAAAGGTCGAGTTCAACCACGGTGTCCGCGTCGGCGAACCCCTGCGCGATATCGCCGCGTTCAAAGTTGACCGAACTCGAGACATTGGGTGGCAGCACTTCACCGCTGTCGTTGCCGGTGGCGGCATCGGCGTTGTGCATGGCGGCTTCTTCTTCAAAGGCACCGCCACCCACGCTGACACGGGGCGAATCGGTCGACACCGCGTCCTGCAGGTCAAAGACCACATCGAGCGGCTCGTAGTCGACTTCTACGAGTTCGACCCCGTCTTCAGCCGCCGATTCGGTGGTGGCGAGAACAAGGGCGATCGGGTGACCGACATGCAGCGCTTCGTCGCCGGCCAGGAGATTCACGGCCGGATTGCCATGCTCGTCGCGTCGCACCGGCAGGTCGGCGGCGGTCAAAACCGCCACAACACCAGGTAGCTCGAGGGCGGCAGTGGCATCGACCCCATTGATGCGGGCATGGGCGAAGGTGCTGCCCACGATGCGGGCATGCAGCAGACCAGGCACTCGCATGTCGGCGGTGAATACTTCGGTGCCTGTCAGCTTGGGAGGTGAATCAAGGCGTCGTGCGCGCTGCCCAACTGCCGAATAGGTGGTCGCCATGGGACGTGTTCCCTTCCATTCCCTGTTGAGATGCCGGTTCGACCGGAGAGATCGCTACCGATAGCTTCGCACGGATGCGGTGCCGCGAACACTCCCGGAATTGGCAGGCAGGAGCCGCAATGCAGTGACCAAGAGGTAACCGGCTCCACCGCAACTGCGCCGGGTCTGTACGCCCTTCGGTTGTCAGTCCTCGGCGACGGCGTCAATCACATCTGCCGGTCCCCACTCCCGCACGCACACGGGCTGCGCTTCCATGTGATCGAGAAAGGAGAACGTCGCCATTGTGTCGAGGATTTCCCTGGCGCTGTCAGCTTCCCAGTAGGAGAACAATCGGTCATCGTGCAGATCTGGCGACCAGGTGCGGAGCCAGCGCGGCCTGGCCCCATTCGGCCCGTGGATCCTGGCCAGGTCGAGCAGGCGCGACGGTGGTTGTGGCGTCTCGGCGTCCGGGTCTCGCGGCGTGTGAATGACCAGGTAGTGAGCCATCTTGCTGTGAATCTCCAAATCTGTATGGGATATGTTGCGTGGTATTGGTCCTATGAACCGGAGTGCCACGCCGCCACCATCGACTCCAGCGCCAACCGGGGTCGCACGTTCGCCTCTAGGTTCAGCAAACACCGATCGATCGCCCGGATCGACCGCACCGCCTGCCGGGCGGACGCGAGATCCGGCTCTTCCTGACCGAGTGACGCAGCCAACCGGTCACGCCAGACTCGTTGCAGCAGCGAAATTCGGCGGTAGGTCCCGTCCCGGTCCTTGCCGAAGTCATCTGCCATCCGAAAGCAGGCCACAAGTTGGTCGTACGGAGATGCGTTCACCACACGCTGGGCCTCGCTGAGCTCTGCGCGTCGAGACTCCAGCAATGAGCGGTCATTTGCGGCCCGAAATGCCCAACCCGGACTCCCACCGGCGACTGCCGCGATGGTTTCGGCGTCATCCCCCGAGAGCCCTGATGCCTGGAGTGCTCGCGATATCTCGTCCTGCGGTGAGCTCCCAAATCGGACCACCGAACACCGGCTCTGAATGGTGGGCAGGATCGGTTCGAGATCCGATGCCAGCAGCAGGATCACCGCATACGATGGCGGTTCCTCAAGGGTTTTGAGGAATGCCTCCTGCGCCGTTTCCTGCATGGTCTCGGCATCGCTGACGATGGCGATCTTCCAGGGCGACTCGGTCGGCCGAAAGGACACGGTGGAGGACACCTCCCGCACCGTCGCCACATTCAGCGTCAGGTTCCGGGATTTCTCTCCGTCACGTTCGATCTGCTGGCGCAGGCCAAACTCGACCACATCAGGAAACACTCCCCGATCGATCCGGCGGCACACGCCACAGTCGTCGCAGGAATTCGCATTTCCCGATGGTCGATTGGGACAGCAAAGTGCCTTGGCCAGGGTTCGTGCCGCCAGGTACTTCCCGGAACCTTCGGGGCCAGCCAGAATCCAGGCGTGCCGTGGCCCTCCCCGCGCCGCCTGCTGAAGTTCGGCCACGGCCGACTTCTGACCCCAGACAGGCCATCCCGTCGCCGGGTCGGTGGCCGGAACCAGCGACGTGGCCGGCATCAGCCCGGCGCCCGCTTCGTCGGTCGGCGACGCGCCGAAGCGTCAGTCGTGCCAGTCACCGCCGGTGCTGCCGCACTTCGCTTCGTCGGCCGTCGTCGTCGACCGGTGGTCGCTCCGGTTCCCCCGGGGGTGCCATCGGCGGTAGCCACCGGCGTGGCGCCCTCAGCCAGGATGGCGACCAGTTGCTCACGCTCGGCCGCCGTGAAGGTTTCGTCGGCGGGCAGACGCGTGATATAGGTCTGAAGCTCGTCAGCATGGAGAACGGGATAGTCCGGGTTCTCGATGTCCAGTTCGGCCAGTGGGTGCAGGAACACGACCGCTCCCTCGACGTCGACTTCCATCGTTTTCTCGGCCAGCAACTTCTCCAGTCGGGCCACCCCGTCGTCGGTCTCAATGCTGGGGTTGCCAAGCTGGGGACCACTGAAACTGAAGAACCGGCGCAGGCCGCTACCTTTGCGGCGCCACTTGCTTCCGTTCTCCACGATCTGACCGTCAATTTCCTTGCTGGTCAGCACCACAGCCCCGCCAGGATGCACAACCACATGCTCGATCCGCTTGTTTCCCACCGGCGCGTAGTGCACCACGGTGTAGCGATCGGCCAGGTTCTTGAGATGATGATCGATCGCCTGGTCGTTGCGCGGATTGCGCGTCCACTTGCCAACCTGCTGCATACCCATGTTGAACAGGACGAATCCCGACAGCATCAGGATGTAGGACACCAGAATCAGGCGCGGATTCAGCGCCAGAAACAGGGTGCCGATCAGCATCACAAACCCGAGCGCGGCAATGAGCTTCGCATTCCGCTTCTTGGTGGCGATGTACTTGTCGTGTCGAATGATCTTCATGGCATTCCAAACAGGCGTAACAAACCGTCCGGTGGACGAAAACGGCACTTCGGACGGTCGTGCGGGGAGCGGAGCGGCGGGTCTCCATTGGGCCGAAATGGTAGCACAGCGCGCGCCCGCAATCGCCGAGAACTCGGCGACACATGCCCGGAAATCGCAACTACATGAACGCGTTCGAGATGCCGAACGTGCGCTCGACCCAGAATCGGAAGCTCCCCAGGCCGATCATGATCGAAAGAGCGAACAACGCGGCCATCGCTCCGGGCAGGTGGAGGCGGCCGAAAGAGCGTACGCGCTCATCGAGCTTGAAGGCCAGCAGAATGGTGACCAGCACCAGCATCGTCACCACCAGCCAGGCCGAAAGGACCAGGAGAGTTGCCACGGGAAGGTGGAGCCACCCCGGACTCCAGATCAGGAGTGCCCCGTAAACACCAAGACCAGCGGCGGCAAACCACAGGTCCCGCACCGCCCCCACGCCGACCGTTGGGCGGCTCAGGTGCCAGGTTGAGGACGCAAAGAGCCACGCCAGCGCGACGGCCAGCCCTACGCCCACGCCATAACCGGTGATCACCCGCACGGCATTGGTCGATGTCCACGGATGCCAGACACCGAGGTCGGTTAGCAGCGAGTTGAATCCATCGGCGGCCATTGCCAGCAGGAGCACGACGAGCGTGGCAATCACCATCTTCGGCATGGCTCCGTAATGCAGCAGGCGCCCCGAGCATGCCAGGCCAATGAAGGTCACCAGGAATCCTCCGTAGATCCCGGTCATCCTTGCATCGAATGGCAACGGGTGATCGCCAAAATGGATGGTGTGGGACGGAGTCTGGGCGCACAGTCCATGGAGCAGCGCATAGGAGGTATCGCCGTAGCCACCAGGATTCGCAAAAAAGGCAATCGTCGCCACCGCCAGCACGACTCCCCAGAGCGGAAACTGGCGAACGGTCGCCAGCACGCTGTGGGCGATGGTTGCCAGGTTGAATGCTGGATTGGCGGAATGACTGGCCATCGTGGTCTCCGTTGGTCGGAACGCTCTGCCCAGTGTACCCAAGCCCGCCATGCCACAACGGTCAAAGTCCGGTCGAAAGACGCAATGCAACGATGGTGACGCATGATCGCAATCTGGACGGGCCCGCAGCGGTGCTCAACGTCCCATGCTGCGGAGGGATCTCGCACCCTGTCTAGTGCGTCAGCGGCTGGTACCATGTGCGGAGTGGATTTCAGCCGATGTAGATGGATGGCGTAGCGTGAATCTCCTGCGTTTGGTGACTGGCCCGGGCTTTCGACGCACGTTTCGTGACCGCCATCCGGCGACGTTCAACCGGGACCGCCTGGCAATCTCCCGCGGGCGTGGGGCAATTGGAGCGGCTGCTGTCTTCCTTGGCGTGTTCGCCATGCTCTACGGTGTCGTCCGCACCAACCGCAGTCAGGCATTCGACGCATCCGTTACGTTGAAGATGCAGCGGGACAAGCGTCCCGCCTTTGACCGGCTGATGCGTGCCGTGTCCTGGCCCGGATTTCCGCCGCAGAGCCGGTTGATTCCGCCGGGCATTTCGGCAGCATTGTGGTTGCTCGGCTTCCGTCTCGAAGCCCTCTTCCAGTTGCTGGCCTGGGGAACCGGCGTGATCTCGTTCCTCGTCAAGCGCTCGATGCGACGCCCGCGTCCGATTGCCACTGCCGCAGAAACGACGATCAAGGTCGCGGCCGCCAATATTGGCGGGAGCAGCTTTCCCAGCGGTCACGTCCTCAATTACGTCGGCGTTTACGGGTTCCTTGCCTACCTCGCCGAAACCTGGATTCGTCCCACCTGGCTCCGACGAGTCGTCGTCGGGTTTCTCGTCTCGCTGATCTCTCTGGTGGGGCCAAGCCGCATCTACCTCGGACACCACTGGTTGACCGATGTCTCGGCATCCTATCTGCTGGGCACGACCTACCTGCTCGGCCTGACCAACATCTATCGCCGCGTGCGTATCTGGATGTCGTCATAGGTAGCAAGTGACCTCGCCCGCCGTCGCCCTTCACCCCCACGTCAACCATCAACGTCAGCATCCTCTGAACCCGCGAACGTACAGCCAATCTCCAATTTGGTGGCGAGATTTCGCCCCTTCGATGCGTACGATAGGTAGGACCAGACGGAACCTGTCCTGTGCAAAGCGAAGGATCGGTCTGCCTGGCTCTGCTATTTTCTACTTCCTATTTCCTATTTTCTTCGTCCTCACCTCGGCACCCCTCCGCGGTAATTCGCGGTAATTCCACGCAAAATACGGCCCAAACAGCCCATGGATCCGGGCAAGTTTGAATTACCGAATTTAAGAATTACCGCGGCACAGGTTCAGGAACGACGTCATGAAGAACATGACCTTGGGCATCGAGCCTCGGTAATCGGCGCTCAACAACTCGGCCTACGAACCAGTCACCCGGAATACTCACGGCTGGTACAATGCATGGTGATTTGATGAGGGGCACCATGCCCGCCGGATGCGAGATTTCGCAACCGGGGCCGACGGGATCATGAGCTCCCATCGTGGCCATGGTTCGAAGCCCATCCTCGTCCCAGGGTGGGCGTTTTCATGCCCAACCGGCTCACCTCCACCTCGCCGAACCCCTCGTAGTTGATTGCGGAGCACCGACACATGGCACAGACCGCCAGCAAGACATTCAAGGACGTGCCGGCCAGGGTCGATTTCCCCCGGCTCGAGCAGGAATTGCTCACCTGGTGGAAGGACGAGGAGATCCTCGAACAGTACCTCCACCGCAACGATGACTCGGACGAGCGCTTCTCGTTCATCGACGGTCCGATCACGGCCAACAACCCGATGGGCGTCCACCATGCCTGGGGACGTACCTACAAGGACGTCTTCCAGCGCTACCACGCCATGCTCGGCAAGAAGCAGCGCTTCCAGAACGGGTTCGACTGCCAGGGCCTCTGGGTCGAAGTCGAGGTCGAGAAGGAACTCGGGCTGAAGAACAAGCGCGAGATCGAGTCCTTCGGCATCGCCAACTTTGTCGAGCGCTGCAAGCAACGGGTCTGGAAGTACTCTGCCCGCCAGACCGATCAGTCAATCCGGTTGGCCTACTGGATGGACTGGGACAACTCCTATTACACGATGTCCGATGAGAACAACTACACCATCTGGCACTTCCTGAAGACTTGCCACGAACGCGGCTGGATCTACAAGGGTCATGACGTGATGCCCTGGTGCCCACGCTGCGGCACTGGCCTCTCCGAACACGAGATCGTCACCGAGGGATACCAGGACCGCACGCACCTCGCCATCTTCGCCACCTTCCCGCTCACCGACGAAGATGCGTCACTCATGGTCTGGACCACCACGCCGTGGACCCTGGCCGCCAATGTTGCCGCAGCCGTCAACCCTGAGCTCGATTACGTCAAGGTTCGGCAGGGCGATCAGGTTCTCTACCTGGCGAAGGATGCCGCCCCGAAGGCCCTCAAGGGTGACTTCGAAGTGCTGGCCGAACTCAAGGGCGCGGATCTCGTCGGTCGAGCCTATCGCGGTCCGTTCGATGAACTGCCAGCCAATGCCGATGTCCAGCACCGGGTCATTCCCTGGTCCGATGTCTCACCCGACGAAGGCACCGGCATCGTCCACATCGCGCCCGGCTGCGGGAAGGAAGACTTTGCCCTCTCCAAGGTCAACGACCTCCAGGTGATCGGACCGATCAACGAATCAGGCATCTACCTCGAAGGCTTCGATTGGTTGACCGACCGCAATGCGGCCGAGGTGGCCAGGGACATCGAAGCCAACCTGAAAACCAAGGGGCAGCTCTATCGCTCCGAGATGTACACCCACCGCTACCCCGTCTGCTGGCGGTGCGGGACCGACCTGCTCTTCCGCCTCGTCGACGAATGGTTCATTGGCATGGACGACCTGCGTCCGAAGCTGATGGAAGCCACGAAAACGACCACCTGGTATCCATCGTTCGGTCTCGAGCGCGAGCTCGACTGGCTGCTGAACATGCAGGACTGGATGATCTCAAAGAAGCGGTACTGGGGTCTCGCCCTGCCGATCTTCGACTGCGACGCCTGCGGCAACTTCGAGGTCATTGGCTCCGAAACGGAACTCAAGGAACGTGCGATTGCCGGCTGGGACGAGTTCGAAGGACACACCCCGCACCGACCTTACGTCGACGCGGTCGAAATCGCCTGCTCATCCTGCGGTGCTTCGGTCAAGCGCATCCCGGACGTTGGCAACCCCTGGCTCGATGCCGGCATCGTCGCCCTCTCTACCCTCGACTACCGGCACGACAAGTCGTACTGGGAGCAGTGGTATCCGGCCGACCTGATTTCCGAGAGCTTCCCGGGCCAGTTCCGCAACTGGTTCTACGCCCTGATCGCCGAGTCCGTCGCCCTCACCGGCGAGGCACCCTTCAGGAATGTGTTCACCTACGCCCTGATGCGCGACGAAAAGGGCGAGGAGATGCACAAGTCGAAGGGCAACGCCATCTGGTTCGACGACGCTGCCGACGAGATCGGCGTCGACACCATGCGCTGGCTCTTCGCCACGGTGAACCCAAGCAGCAATCTCGGTTTCGGCTACAACATCACCGACGAGGTCCGACGCCGGTTCATCCTGCCGCTGTGGAACTCCTACTCGTTCTTCGTCACCTACGCGCGAATCGACGGCTGGGCGCCTCCTGCCACGCCGACACCGCTGGCTGAGCGCACCTTGCTCGATCGTTGGATCATCTCTCGCGCCAACGAGCTGATCGGCACGGTCCGGGAAAGCCTCGACAGCTACGACATCGCCACCGGCGCCCGCGCCATCGAGCAGTTCGTCGTCGAAGAACTCTCCAACTGGTACATCCGCCGCAACCGGCGCCGCTTCTGGAAGCCGGAGAGTGATGCCGACAAGTCGGCTGCCTACGAAACGCTCCACGAAGCCCTGGTGCTGGTCGCCAGGTTGCTGGCGCCGATGCTGCCGTTCCTGAGCGAATCGCTCTACCAGAATCTGGTGCGAACGGTGGACGACTCCGCCTCAGCCTCGATCCATCTAACCGACTATCCAGTAGCCGACGAGTCCGCAATCGACCGGCAACTCTCGCAGGAAATGAGTGCGGTCCTGACTGTGGTCCGCCTTGGGCGCTCGGCTCGGGCCGAAGCCAACATCAAGGTCCGCCAGCCGCTACCAGCGATCCTTGTCCACACCGTGGACCCCAGGGGTGCCGAAGCAGTCGTCCGGCTCAAGGAGCAGATCCTCGACGAACTCAACGTCAAGGACGTCCGAGCCATGGAGAACCTGGGCGACGTGGTGACCCATGAAATCCAGCCCAATCTCCCCCTGCTGGGTCCGAAATATGGCCGCCAGCTGGGTGCGATCCGCGGCGCGCTCGGCAAGCTCGATGGCGCCGATGTGGCCGCCCTCGCCGAAAACGGGCAGGTCATTCCGCTCACCCTCGCCGACGGCACCACGATTGACCTGCTTCCCACTGAGGTGCTGGTCAACCTCCGCAAGAATGAAGGCTACGCTGCTGCCCAGGGTGCCGGGGCAACGGTCGTCCTTGACACGAACCTCACTCCGGAACTGATCCAGGAAGGTATCGCTCGCGATGTCGTCCGTGCCATCCAGGATGCTCGCAAGCAGCTCGAACTGAACATCGAAGACACAATCACCGTGCGCTACTCGGCCAGCGACGGCGCTGTGTCCGATGCAATCGTGGCCCACGACGCCTACATCGGTCGTGAAGTGCTCGCCGCCTCCCTCACTGCAGCCGACGGACTCGACGGCGAGGACGGATTCGCCCGGCTCAAGGTCGGCACCTCGTCGCTCGACGTCGCCATCGTTCGCACCCAGCAATGACACCAGGCCGGAGCCGGGCACCGCTGCCCGGCTCTGTCTTTCGCAAAGGAACAGGTCTTCGTGGCAACCAAACTCGTGATCATCGGCCTGCCAGGCTCGGGCAAGACAACGGTATTCAACGCACTGACTCGCGCTGATGCCGCCACCGGCACGTTCGGGGCAGCGGCCGATGAACCCAATCTGGCGACCGTCAAGGTCCCGGATCCCCGGCTTGATCTCCTGACCGAGATGTTCAACCCGCAGCGCAAGGTACAGGCCGACGTGCAGTACCTGGATGTGGCAGGAATTGCCAAGGGTATCGCCGAGAAGGGAATGGGCGGTCAGCTGTTGGGTCACCTCGCCCAGGCCGACGCTCTGGTCCACGTTGTCCGCGCGTTCGAAGATGAGAATGTGCCGCACAGTGAGGACACGGTCAATGCTCTGCGCGACATCGAGACGCTGAACCTGGAACTGATCTTCAGCGACCTTGGGCTCGTCGAGAAGCGCATCCAGCGCATCGAAGCCCAGATCGGCAAGACCAAGGGCCCCGAACGCGAGTCGCTGGAGCGGGAACTGGTCGTCCAGAAACAATTCCAGGCAGCGCTCGAGAACGGCACCCCACTTCGCGAGTTGTGGGACGACCTGATCGAGGATGATGTGCGGCTCGTCCGTGGCTTCGGTTTCCTCACTGCCAAGCCGCTCCTGATCCTGCTCAACACCGGCGAGGACCAGCTCGGTGCTCCGGCCGAGGAACTGCTGACCAAGGCGCGCACCCAGTTCGACGCGCCGAAGGTGTCGATCGACCAGATCGCCGGCAAGATCGAGATGGAGATTTCCCAACTTGACCCGGAGGACGCCGAAGTCTTCCTCAGCGACCTGGGCATTGCCGAATCAGGCCTCGATCGAATTATCGCCACGTCATTCGACCTGTTGGGCCTCATGCCGTTCTTCACGGTTGGCCCTGACGAATGCCGCGCCTGGACCATCCGGCGCGGCGAAACCGCTGTCGAAGCGGCGGCCGCGATCCACTCGGACATCCAGCGAGGATTCATTCGGGCCGAGGTCGTCGGCTATGACGCAATGATCGCCGCCGGAACGATGGCAGAGGTCAAGAAGGCCGGCCAGTTCCGCCGCGAAGGCAAGACCTACGTCGTTCAAAACGGCGACATCATCAACTTCCTCTTCAACGTGTAGCGGCGACTCGTACGACTACGCCCTTGGGCGCTACTGAAGCATCGACAGGATTGCGGGCATGGGAAACATCCTCGAACACCTTCCGATTGGCGAGAACGTTGGTATCGCCTTCTCCGGCGGCCTCGACACGAGTGCGGCAATCGTCTGGATGCGTCAAAAGGGCGCAATTCCCTACGCCTATACCGCCAACCTTGCCCAGCCGGACGAGTCGGACTATGAGGACATCCCTCGTCGCGCCCTGGAGTACGGCGCCGAGGGCGCCCGCCTGGTCGATTGCCGCACCCAACTCGTCGCCGAAGGTCTGACCGCCATTCAGTGCGGAGCCTTCCACATCACCACTGCCGGACTCACCTACTTCAACACGACCCCCCTTGGCCGCGCTGTCACCGGCACGATGCTCGTCGCCGCCATGCGCGACGATGGCGTCAACATCTGGGGCGATGGCAGCACCTACAAGGGCAACGACATCGAGCGGTTCTACCGCTACGGGCTGCTCGTCAACCCCGACCTCAAAATCTACAAGCCATGGCTCGACCAGCAGTTCATCGACGAGCTCGGTGGCCGGGCCGAGATGTCCGAGTTCATGCAGGCGGCCGGATTCGACTACCGGATGTCGGCCGAAAAAGCCTATTCCACCGATTCGAACATCCTGGGTGCCACCCACGAAGCCAAACACCTCGAATACCTCGACCAGGGCATCTACATCGTTGACCCGATCATGGGCGTCGCGTTCTGGAAGGACGACGTGGAGATCCCGTACGAAGAAGTGCGGATCACCTTCGAGGATGGACTGCCGGTTGCAATCAATGGACAAACCTACGATGACCAGGTTGCTCTGGTAACCGCAGCGAATGCCATTGGCGGTCGCCACGGACTGGGCATGAGCGACCAGATCGAGAATCGCATCATCGAATCCAAGAGTCGCGGCATCTACGAAGCACCCGGTATGGCTCTCCTCTACATTGCCTACGAACGCCTGCTCACTGGCATTCACAACGAAGACACACTCGACCAATACCACGAGAGTGGCCGCCGCCTGGGCCGGCTCCTCTACCAGGGCCGCTGGTTCGATCCACAAGCCATCATGTTGCGGGAATCCCTCCAACGATGGGTTGCGCGCCTGGTTTCCGGAGACGTCACGATCGGCCTCCGGCGTGGCAATGACTACTCGATTCTGGACACGACCTCACCCAATCTGACCTACCTGCCGGAACGACTCTCGATGGAAAAGGTCGAGTCGTCGTTCACGCCCCAGGACCGCATTGGTCAGCTCACGATGCGCAACAACGATATCACCGACACCCGCGAGAAGCTGGGAGCCTATATCCGGGACGGGCTCGTCACGCTCTCGGCTGGCGATGCCGTCCCACAGTTGCCCGGAGCCAGTCCGGCCCTCGACGACTGATCGCACCATCGCCGCCAACCGATCGACGACGCAAGACCGCTCGGATCCTGCCCGAGCGGTCTTGCGTTTCCGGAGATACTTCGATACTCTTCTAATTAGACTACCATCGAATAGAGAGGAACGACATGTCCAGCCAGCCACAAACCGCCCACGATCTTGCCATCTTGCTCAAGGTGATTGCCGACGAGACCCGACTTCGCATCCTCGGAGCGATCGCCAATGAGCCGCACACCGGCAAGGATCTCGCCGAACGACTCGATCTCACACCGCCGACGATCTCTCACCACATGCGAAAACTCGTCGATGCCGGTGTCGTCATCGCGACGACTGACGTCCAGCGCCAGTGGTACCGGCTCAACGGCGACCTCCTGTTGGCCTCCCGCAGGGTCTCCCTTGGCGGATCTACACCGCAAACTGCCGAGTCCGGCGCCGAGGATGCTGACGAACAGTTCCGGGCCAAGGTTCTACGCGACTTCTTCACCGATGGCCGCCTGAAGGAGATTCCGGCCCAGCGCAAGCGCCGCGTGATCGTGCTGCAGTTTCTTGCCGAGCAGTTCGACCCGACCAGTTCCTATCCCGAACACGAGGTCAACGAACTGCTCAAACCAATCCATCCCGACTTCGCCACCCTCCGGCGCGAACTGGTGGACTACGGCTTCCTGAAGCGAGACAAGGGCATCTACCAGGTCACACGCGGTGCCCCGGAGCGAAGCAAGCAGGTTCAGCAGGAAATCACAGGCGACGAGAACGCCTGGTTCCGCGGACTGGTCAACAGAGCCATTTCACTC
>CAZNQC010000019.1:0-5130 GCA_964574825.1 uncultured Sphaerobacteraceae bacterium
TACGGCGCCTCGAAGGCGATCGGCGAGGTCCACGGACGCTACTACTACGATGCGTTCGGCCTGGAGTTCATTTCGTTGCGGATTGGCTGGTTCTGCGATCCGGAGGCAATCCGGCGCATGCAGGACCACGCCATTCTGCGAGCGATGTGGCTTGGCCCAAAGGACATGGTCAACGTCACGCTGGGTGCAATCGAAACCCAGGTGCCGTTCGGGATCTATTACGCGATCTCCGAGAATCCGGACCGGAAGTGGGACATCACCAACACCATCATCGACCTGGGCTACCGGCCGGTGGAGCGCTGGGACGAGTTCGTCGGCGCGGACTACTCGCACACGCCGGGCGATCCGCCCCTGCGTGCCTCGTGGCCTGACTAGGCGGCGCGCTGCGCGTGTCGTTGCCAATCCGGCGACGGACACGGCCCATGCCTCACCGAGCTGGATAACGGGCTAACCTTATCCATGCTGCTGCGACACGGCCGGACCTATGGAACAACGTAACGAGCGCCGCGGGCCTTGTCGGACCGCGGCGCTCTGCAATTCCGTAAACACCGAAACGTATGTGTGTTATTCGGTGACACGACCGTCGAAGTGGTCTTCGACTTCGTCTGCCTTGGTCGGCTGGACGGTGTCGCGCAGGTGTTCCGGCGGAGAGTAGAGGGTGTAGAGCTTGAGTGGCTCGTTCCCGGTGTTGATGATGTTGTGCCAGGTGCCGGCTGGAACGATGATCACCCAATCGGCTTCGAGGGTCTTCTCCTCCTCACCGTTGTTGATGACCGCCTTGCCCGTGCCCTGCTCAATGCGAATGAACTGATCGAGGCCGTGCACTTCGTTGCCGATTTCCTCGCCTGGCTGGAGAGACATCAGCACGAGTTGCGTGTAGTTCGCGGTGAACAGCACCCGGCGATAGTCCGTGTTGTCCAGCGTGACCTGTTCGATATTTGCCACGTAAGGCTTCATGGCTCGTCTCCTTGGTTGAACGCAGGTAAACGACCTGGTTGCGCCGCGTGGCGAAGCGACGTCGCCCACGCGAGATTGATGCTAACACAGGGTGCAGGGCCACCCATCACCTGATCTGGCTGGTACCTGGCCCCTCCCGCAGGGGCAGCGACAGCGGGTTTCGAGAGGACCTATGTGTCCTGATCGGTGGTCTCCGGGCGCGCCCCCGGCGGTCGCATACCCACTCCGTCGCAGGCTGGCGCTCGGGGCGGGATCACCCGCTGGTTGACATGAACGTACAGTCGTGAGAACATCCGAACACGCGTTCTCCTTTGTCCAGCTCTCGCCCTCCCAACCCGGACGAAGACAGGCATTGGCGAGATGGCGTCCCGGCTCGTACACTCTCAAGTTCGCGCCTGACCTGACTCCCGGGACTGGGTGCGCCTGCGATGCAGTAACCAGGAGCACCTATGGCCCTCTCCATCGAGACCCCGGACGCCGGGATTCCGTCTTCGAAACGCGCCGAGTTCACCGTCGACGATGCCTACCACTACGACCAGCGAACTCCCGTGCGCTGGCTGTTGTCGCACCTCACCCGCTATCGTGCCCTGCTGAGTGCGTTCGTGGTTGGCTCCGTGCTGGCAACCCTGCTCAACGGCGCCATCCCCATCGTCACCGGCGACGCCTTCGACGACGTGCTCGATCCCAGCCAGGACCGCCTGGCCGTGCTCTTCACCGTCGCCATGATCCTGCTGGCACTGGTCATGCTGCGCGGCTGCTTCGACGTCGCCGCCCGCTACTCGATCGAAGTGCTGGCCAAGCGCCTGGAACGCGATACCCGCCTCGAACTCTTCACCTCGTTGCTCGGCAAGAGCCAGACCTTCCACAACCGCCAACAGGTCGGCGACCTCATGGCGCGGTCAACCAACGATGTCCGGCAGCTCGGGTTCATGATGTCGCCCGGCGTCGACCTGATCATCGACTCGATGCTTGCGCTGGTGGTGCCGTTCGTCTTCATCGCGTTCATCGATTGGCGCCTTCTGCTGGTTCCCACCATCTTCGTCATCGGGTTCTTCATCACTCTCAAGATCTACATGGACCGCCTGGCTCCGGTTTCCAACGACATGCGCGCCCAGTTCGGCGTCATGAACGCTGGCTTGAACGAAGCCGTCCGCGGCATCGAAGTGATCAAGGCGACCGGGCAGGAGAAGCAGGAGAAGAGCAAGTTCAACCGCAACGCGCGGCTCTATCGCGACTACCAGGTGCTCCAGGGACTGGTTCAGGCCAAGTACCTGCCCACGCTGTTGCTGCCCATCGCTACCGCCTTTGGGGTGCTGCACGGGGTGTACCTGATCCAACAGGGCCAGATCAGCGTCGGCCAGCTCGTTGCCTATGTCGGCTTGCTCGGCCAACTCGGCTTCCCGACCTTCATCTCCACCTTCTCGTTCTCACTCATCCAGATGGGCCTCTCCAGCGCCCAGCGCATCCTGGCCCTGATGAACGAGAACACCGAACTCGACCAGAACACTGGGGGACACGTCGCCCCAATGCGCGGCGACATCGTCTTCGAGCACGTCACGTTCTCCTACGAAGGCACGACCGTGCTGAAGGACATCTCGTTCCACGCCGAGCCAGGCCAGACGGTGGCCATCGTCGGCGAAACCGGCTCCGGCAAGAGCACCCTCACCAAGCTGGTCAACCGCACCTATGATGTCGACTCTGGCCGCATTCTGGTGGACGGGGTGGACGTGCGGGACTGGAACATGGACTCGCTCCGGTCGCAGATCTCCTTCATCGAACAGGATGTGACCCTCTTCTCCCGATCCGTCGCCGAGAACATCGGATTCAGCCTCGGCCAGAGTGCCGAGCGCGAAGAGGTCGTCCGTGCCGCCCGGGATGCCCAGGCGCATGAGTTCATCGTCGAGCTGGACGAGGGCTACAACACCGTCATCGGCGAACGCGGCGTCACGCTTTCCGGTGGTCAGCGCCAGCGCCTGGCGATCGCCCGCGCCCTGCTGACCTCACCGGCCGTGCTGGTGCTGGACGACTCGACCAGTGCCATCGATTCCGCCACCGAGGACATGATCCAGCAGGCCATCCGTCGCATCCTCGAAGGCCGAACCACACTGCTGATCACGCACCGCCTCTCGCAGATCCGCTGGGCCGACAAGGTACTGCTCCTGCGCCAGGGGCAACTCGTGGCGGAAGGCAGCCACGATGACCTGCTCCGCGAATCACGGTTGTATCGAAGGATCTTCTCGCACTACGACGAGATCGATGCGCCACCGGTCGCCGAAGCCGACATCCCGCCCGCGCTCATCGCCGACGACACCGATGACGCGGACAGTTCCCCGCCAGAGATCTTCTCGGCGGCACCGGACGCTCCCGACGATGTCGATGCCCAACTCATCGCCAACACGCCGAACGCAGAACTGGGAGAGCGCTAACCATGGGCTTCATCATGGAGGGCCTCGACGCCGAGGACTACGACCGCCAATACACCGACGGCGAACTCCTGCGCCGCATCGGCCGGTACTTCAAACCCGCGAGCACCGCCATGATCGTGGTCGGCGTGATGATCGTGCTGAACTCCGCATCGAGCATGATCCAACCCGTCCTGGGTGCCTGGGGCATCGACCGGATCGTGAACGACGGTGCCAGCAGCGCTCTCTGGATCCTGTTCTTCGGGTTTCTGATCTCCGGCGTGCTGGCCTGGATCTTCAACTTCATTCGCCAATGGCTGACCGCGCGAGTCGTTGGCGATGTCACGCTCAACCTGCGTGAGGATGCCTTCGGTGCGGTGATGGAGCGGGATCTCTCCTTCTACGACACCAATGCCTCGGGCCGGATCGTCTCCCGCGTCACCTCGGATTCCGACGACTTCTCGACGGTTGTGACGCTGACCATGAACCTGGTCAGTCAGATCCTGCTGGTCGCGATCATTGTCGTGATTCTGTTCAGCCGCAACGTCACGCTCGCCCTGGTCGCCGTCGGCATTACGCCCGTCTTCGCACTGATGGCCATCGCCTTCCGTCGCATCGCCCGCGACTCCACCCGGCAGGCCCAGCGGTCGATCGCCAACGTCAACGGCTCCATCCAGGAGGCCATGAACGGCATCGCGATTGCCAAGAACTTCCGCCAGGAACGCCGCCTCTACGACGAGTTTGTCGACACCAATGCCCAGGCCTACCGGGTCACCCTCAAGCAGGGACTCGTTTTCTCGGCCATCTTCCCGCTGCTCTTCTTCGTGGCGGGCCTGGCGACGGTGTTGCTCGTCTACCTTGGCGGCCGCGGCCTGATCGATGGCACCATCTCCGCCGGCGACTGGTTCCTCTTCTTCCAGAGCGTAATGCTCTTCTGGATGCCGATGACCAGCATCGCGTCATTCTGGTCCCAGTTCCAGCAAGGGCTTGGCGCTGCCGAGCGAATCTTCTCGTTGATCGACGCCGATCCCGAGGTCATCCAGTCGGCCAGCGAGGATCCCGGGCACGTGGGGGGCGAAATCGAATTCCGCGATCTCACCTTCTCCTATACCGATGGCACGAAGGTGCTCGATGACTTCAATTTGACGATTCCGCGCGGACAAACACTGGCCATCGTCGGACACACCGGCGCTGGCAAGTCCACGCTCGGCAAGCTGATCACGCGCTTCTACGAGTTTCAGGATGGTGATCTGCTGATCGATGGTCGCTCGATCCGGTCGTTCAATCTGCCGGAATATCGCAAGCAACTGGGCATTGTTCCCCAGTCGCCATTCCTCTTTTCCGGCACCGTATCCGACAACATCCGCTACCCGAAGCCCGATGCCAGCGATGACGAGGTACTGGCGGCCGCCATGGCAGTTGGCGAAGGTGACTGGATCGCATCTCTCCCGGAAGGGCTGGAGACCGTTGTCGGTGAATACGGCCGTTCCCTCTCGATGGGGCAACGCCAACTCGTCGCCCTGGCGCGCATCCTGATCCAGGACCCCTCGATCGTGATCCTCGACGAGGCAACCGCCAGTGTCGATCCGCTCACCGAGGCCCAGATTCAGGAAGGCCTCGATGTCGTCCTGGCCGACCGCACCTCGATCGTGATTGCCCACCGCCTCTCCACCATCGAGCACGCCGACCGGATCATCGTGCTCGACCATGGCCGCATCGTCGAAGAGGGCACGCACACCGCCCTGCTGGCGGCTGGTGGCCGCTACTGCGA
>CAZNQC010000019.1:5230-18795 GCA_964574825.1 uncultured Sphaerobacteraceae bacterium
TCATAGGCTCGTCCGGCGGTGTTTCGTTCTGACCAATGGGTGCCGAATACGTCGCATGGCAGACAGACCTGCTCGACCCGGCCGCGAACGAGAGCGTGGCTGGCATGAATCAGGACGGATGTCCCAGCCGACCCACCTCACACCGTTTGACGTCACGCAATTGATCGGCGTGTGGACTCCCCCGTAGCGACCGGCTACCAGGCTTTGACGGTCAGACCGGCAGGACTTGTGCCTCGGGCGCGTCTCCCCCCGTTCGCAACCCGGCCAGCACGCTTCCGGTCACCAGCGCCACGCCGAGCCCCATCGCCAGGGCAGTCGCCGCCGGAGTCGACCAGTCCGCCGATTCGGCCACCGCGAGCAGCACGCCGCCGAGCCCCACACCCACCGAAAAGGCGAACAGATCGGCCAGCATCAGCGACGATGACACGAGACCATTCTCCCCCTCGGGCGTGTGGGCGAAGGCCACCGTGATCGTCGTGGGATAGGCGAGACCAATCCCAAGCCCCGCGATGCCCCAGGACACCGCAGCCAACCAGAGGGAAATCTGGCTGAATGCCGCAACCGACCCAAAGATCGCCAGCGAACCAAGCAGCACCAGTCCGAACCCGGTCACGATCCGCAACGTCCGCTGGGCACCATCGGTCGCGCGGTCCCACCGCGCCTGCACCCACGATCCCGTTGACCACAACAGGGCCGTGATCGTCAGCACCAATCCCGCCTCGGTCGCCGAGACCCCACCAAAGTCCTTGAGCGCAAACACCAGGTACGTCTCGACCACGGCAAATCCGCCGAAGCCAAGCCCGCGCGTCACAATGGCTGCCGGCATCACCGGCCGCACCGCGAAGCACCCATCCGGCAAAGATCGCTTCAGGGAAGGGGCCAACCCGGCCAATCCGACAGCTGCCACCGCCACCCCGATCCACCATGGCCGCACTTCCAGCCCAATCAGGAAGACACCGGTGGCCACCGCCAACACTATCGACAGCATCAGCCGGTTGTTGGCCGGCGCATCAGGCCGCCCCGCCGGAATCTTGCGAAAACTCGGCATCGTTAACGGCGCCACGATCGCCAGGATCGGAATCAGTCCCCAAAAGACATACCGCCAACTGAACGTTTCGGCGACGAACCCGGCTATGGCCGGTCCAATCAGCGATGGCACGATCCAGGCACTGGAGAGTGCGGCCAGCATCGACGGCCGCAGTCGGTCCACGTAGGCTGCCGCCACCACGGCATAGACGCACGCTCCGAGGGCACCCGCGGCAAAGCCCTGGATCGCCCTGCCAAGGATCAGCACGTAGATCGACGGCGCCGCACCTGCCACCAGGCACCCAATCCCGAACAGCACCAGCGCCGGCAACAACACGGCCGCGGGCGATCGCCGGTCCGACTCGCGCCCGGCCAGCACCGTCCCCACGATCTGCGGCAGGAGGAACCCGGAGAAAATCCAACCGTACAGTCCGCGTGCTCCCACTTCCTCCGCCACAATCGGCGCCACCGTCGACATCGCCATGCCCTGGAAGGCCGTGATCGTCATCGCCAGAATCAGCCCAATCGTGAGACCCCGCCGGTCGGCGTCCCAGATCGACTCCAGATGGGCATGTGACGAGCGCTGCGAAGGGGAGTTGGTGGACACGAAAACCTCGTCCCGGGCCTGCATCGGCAGCTCCGGGTTGTGTTGGGACACGTCAGGACGCGTCGTCGTCAAATTCGGGAATCAGGTAGACACGCCGGGAGACTTCCGCAAAGCCCAGCTTCCGGGCCACGCTGATCGATGGCAGGTTCGTGCCTCCCGTGCTCCACACCGGGACCCGGCCTCCATCCTGAATCGCCCGGCACACCAGCGCCGCGCTCGCTGTGGCCAGACCCTGCCCGCGCCAATCGTCGCGAGTGACAACCCCCAGATCAGCATGGCGCTCGGACATGGCGAATGTGTACGCCACCGCCACCAGCTGACCGTTGCGAACGACCCCGGCGGCCGTTCCCCAGTCGAGCGTCGCAACCAGGCGCTCGGCACCATCGCCGAGCAACCCCGCCGCCGACCGAATCGTTCGCTCGTCGTCCCGGCCCAACAACCGCGCACTATCGGGTGACGCCACCGCTGCCGGTGGCTGCGTCAACGTGTGATAGACATCGTCGAGCAGCCTGACCGACTCCACACCCGCTGCCTCGGCCACGGGCGACATCAGGTCATCGGCCAGCGCCATCGGCACATTCAGGGCAAACCAGGGCTGAAGGTGCGGGATGAGCGATGCCACCGCCTCCGCACTCGTGCCAAACACGGCTGGTTCGCCGGGCACCGATGGCGACTGCAGCACGATCGCCTCCAGATCGGCCGGGTCGCCCACACAGAGGGCATCGGTCTCCGGCTCCCGCAACCACTGTTGGGCAATCACCGTTTCCGGCGTATCACCCAGCGCCTGGGACAACCGTTCCAGCCAGGTTCGGGTCTCGTCTTCGGATGGCGGTGGAAGCGGCGGATGACTGGCATCGTGACTGGACATGCAACATGGTCTCCTGCAACGGCGCGATCGAGCCAGCGCAAAGGGTACCCGGTCCATCGCAAGTCGGTTGCGCTGCCAATATACCAAGTAATTGCTTGGAAAAACATCCCGGTTGCGTCATACTTTCGTGACCAACGTTCAACACGTCGTTCACCCATCATTCATCTTTTGGCCCTACCATGGAATCATGGATGGGAAATCGCTATCCAGTCACACACTGACCTGCTGGAAGGATCCCGCAGCATGAGCCAACCCAACGACCCCACTACCTGGCAACATCCCCTGATCACTCCCTACCAACCCCGGCGCTTCGATCGCCGCCGCCTGCTGATGATGACCACCGGCGGAATCGCCGCCGCGGCATCCATCGTGCCGCTCCGTCCTGCCCTCGGGCAGGAATCCTCCCCAGCCCCCGAACCGGCGATCACCGGCGACGACGACGCCCGCGCCGTGCTCGATCGAGCCGTGCGTGCCATGGCCGATCTGGAAACGTTCGGTTTCGAGATTGTGACGGTGGCTGGGGAAACCGCCCTGATGCCAGGTCTGAGTCTCGGGCTGGTCGAAGGTGCAGTCCGCCGCCCCAATGACTTCGTGGCGACCATCGAGGTTTCGACCCCGATCGGCACCATCGAACTCTCGGCAGTCGGCCTCGGCGATCGCGCCTGGATCGAAAATCCCCTCTCCGACGGCGAATGGATGTCACTCGAAGGCATCGGCGACGTGTCGGCCATCCTCAACCCCGACACCCTGGTTCTGGCCGCCGTCAACGTGCTGCAGGATGCCCGCATCGACGGCACCGAAAAGGTGAGCGGCCAGGAAACGACCCGCATCGCCGGGGTGATCAATCTCGCCGAAGCGGCCAGCCTGGTCGACGAAGCCGCCGGTCAAATCTCGTCCGATCCCCTCGACGTGCTCGTCTGGATCGACAGTGACGACCGGATCGTCGAAATCGAACTGGCCGGCCCGATCCTGACCAGCGAGGACGCAACAGTCATTCGCTCGGTTCGGTTCTTCGACTTTGACGAACCCGTCGAAATCGAGGAACCGCCCGTCTAGGGCCTCCCCTCCAGACCATTCCCCACTCCCCCACTCCCCTCTCATGACACCAGCCCGGGCAACGAAGCCCGGGCTGGTGCAGTTCGAGCGCGAATGGGTTCGAGCCCTTATGCCAACTGGGGAAAGACCTCGGAGGCGATCAGTTCCAGCCCGCGCACATCATCCAGGTCCAACCACTGCAACTGCACCCCGACGACACCGGCCTCGGCGAGTTGGCCCAACCGCTCGACGATCTCGTTCGGCGTGCCGACCACGGCACCGCGCTCCCGAAGTTCGGCCAGCTTTTCCGGGGACTCCTTCGCCGCCAGTTCAGCGTCCGTCCGGGCCACCAGCCCGCGTGTCATCAGGGTTCGCTTCACATCACCCGGTTGGCGACCTTCGGCGACCAGCAACTCGTCGAGCAGTGCATTTCGCTCGATGATTCCGGCCTGGTCGAGGAAGACCGCATTCCATTCATCGGCATACTTCGCCACCAGCGGCAGGGTCCGCTTCGGCCCATTCCCGCCGAGCACGATCGGCGGCCCATCGGCCCGCGGCGAACGCGGCATCAGCATTGCGTCCTCGATCGAGAACTCCTTCCCCTGATACGACGTGGGCTTCGGTGAGCGCGTCAGCTGCTTGACGATGTTGAGGGCATCCTCCAGCCGGGCAAACCGCTCATCCAGCGACCCCAGGTGAAAGCCGAACGCCTTGTGCTCGAACTCGTTCCACCCGGCGCCAAGCCCAACCCGCAACCGGCCACCCGCCAGCGAATCGATCGCTGCGGCCTGCCACGCCAGAATCGACGGATTGCGAAACGATATCGGCGACACCAGGGGACCGAACGAAATACGCTGCGTGTGCGACGCCAGCCAGGCGAATGACACCCAGGTCTCCAACGCATCCTGGTAATCACCATCCGGCAGCACGAGATGATCCGATCGGAACAGCCCGTAATAGCCCAGATCCTCGGCTGCCCGCGCCAAACGTTGCCAGCGTGGCCAGTTCAGCCCCTGCTGCCCTTCGATCATGATCGAGACTTCCATCGCCATCCTGCGCGCAGTCCTTTCCGCATCTGTACCGGATATCAACCTTGCCGATCATACGCGGTATCTCCCACCTGCGCGAATGCTCCCGGCGGACAGAGCAGCCGATGGAAGCTCCATGACCACCAAATGACACCAGCAAAACATGCATCCGGGATTGGCTACCATTGACCGACTCCGCCGCGGTTGCCTTTCCTTCGGGATCAGCAAGGCGTCACAATAGGCATGGCCAGGAGTTTCCTGCCCGCAAGGTCACCCTGGTGGAGTCTCGTCAAACATGGAAATTGCGCTCTGGATCATCGGAATCGTGCTCCTGCTCGACGGCATCGTCATCGCCTGGCTGCGTCGCCGCGGGACGCTCGCCCACCTCCACCCCGTTGTGCCGCTGCTCTCCATGGGCATGGGCGCCGTCTGCCTCATCGCTGCCTTCCTTGCCACCCGTTGACCGCACCTGGGAGACCTGTATGCCACGCGGCCCGATTCCGCACGAGTTCCACAACCTGCTCGAATCACAGGCGTTTGCCTTCGTCGCCACGCTGGACAGGAATGGCGCACCCCAGGTCACGCCGGTCTGGTTCATCTGGGACGATGGTCACGTGAAATTGAGCCTGATCGACGGCATGCAACGCCACCTCAATCTCACGCGCGACGACCGGATAGCCGTTGCCATCGCTCATCCTGCTGATCCCTATCGCTACCTCGAAATCCGTGGCCGCGTCACCCTCGAACCGGACGACGGCAATGCTGTCTTCAGCGCTATCTCCCGCAAATACACCGGCTCCGACTTCTCGCTGGAACCTCCGGATACCGTCCGTCACGTGGCCACCATCCAGGTCGAACGCCACACTTTCCAGCCGCCCGTCGACCTGCCTCCACCGACCGACCGACCGCGCTGACAACCTCCCGGACGTGGGTTCGCGGTATCCTTGCGGGAACAGTGAATCGCCGCCCTGGTGCGGCAAGATGACCCGCCTGGAGTGCTGATTCGTGCTCGTTCCCCTGTTCATCGGCGCCATGTTGATCACGACGAGCATCATCCGGCTCTATTTCATTCATTCCGGCAAGGTCGTCTACGCCTTTGGCTTCCAGAAGTACTTTCCGTGGGTCTTCATGGTCACGGGAATTGCCATCATTTTCGCCACCATCTTCGGTTGGTAGGCGAACCAGCGGTGTGCCCCCACACCAGGAGTTGAGCATGTCCGACGCGACACGCACGGTCAGCGACAGCATGGGCGAGATGCAGGTGCCCAGCGACGCCCTTTACGGCGCATCAACCGCCCGCGCCGTCGAGAACTTTCCGATCAGCGGCACCACCTTCCCGCGATCCTTCCTCCGCGCACTGGGTCTGGTCAAGGCCTCGGCCGCCAAGGTGAACGAGGATCTCGGCCTGCTCGACGCCGATCGCTCACAGGCGATCCAGACTGCCGCCATCGCCGTCTCACAAGGCGAGCTGGACAACCATTTCCCGCTCGACGTCTTCCAGACCGGCTCCGGCACGTCCACCAACACCAATGCCAACGAAGTGATCGCCACCCTCGCCAATCAGGACGCGAACGCGACGGTCAAGGTCCATCCCAACGACCACGTCAACATGGGACAAAGCTCCAACGACACGATTCCCACTGCGATCCATGTCTCCGCCGCGCTGGAGATCACCGAGGACCTGCTCCCGGCCATGCGCCACCTGGCCGAGACACTGGAACGTCGCGCGGACGAGACACGAGACATCGTCAAGACCGGCCGCACCCACCTGATGGACGCCACCCCGGTCCGGCTCGGCGATGAAATCGGCGGCTGGGCAGCCCAGGTGCGGTCGGCCATTGAGCGGATCGAGTCCAGCCTGCCACGCCTCACCCGGCTGGCCCAGGGCGGCACGGCCGTCGGTTCGGGCCTGAACGCCCACGAGGAGTTTGGCGCCAGGATTGCAGCCGAACTCGCCAATCGCACCGGCGTGGCCTTCTCCGAAGCTCCCAATCACTTCGAGGCCACTGCCGCCCAGGAAACCGCCGTCGAGATCAGCGGCCAGCTCAAGGCCTACGCCGTCGCCCTGATCAAGATCAGCAACGACCTGCGCCACATGAACAGCGGCCCGATCGCCGGACTTGGCGAAATCGTCCTGCCCGCCCTGCAACCGGGTTCGTCGATCATGCCGGGCAAGATCAACCCGGTCATCCCGGAAGCAACGATGATGGTCGCCGCCCAGGTGATCGGCAACGATACGACCATCACGATCGGTGCCCAGCACGGCAACTTCGAGCTCAATGTGATGCTGCCGGTGATCGCGCTGAACCTGCTGCAGTCCATCGACCTGCTCGCCAGCGTCTCGAATGTCCTGGCCGACAAGGCGATTGCGGGGTTCAAGGTCAACACGGCCCACATCGCCGAACTGGTCGATCGCAATCCGATCATGGTCACCGGTCTCAACCCGATCATCGGCTACGAAAGCGGCGCCCGGATTGCCAAGCAGGCCTATGCCGAGGGCCGGACCGTCAGGGATGTCGCGCTCGAACTGACCGAGTTGTCCGCCGAGGACCTCGACCGGGTGCTCGATCCAAGGGTGCTGGCCGACCCCGGTATCAAGGGTGGCGGTGGCGGCGGCTGAGATTCGGCCCCAATCGAACAGGAAACCGTGAGGCGGGAGAACCAGCACTGGTTCTCCCGCCTCACGCTGTGGTGTCGCCTCCGGATGAATCGTGATGGCAAGCACAGGATAGTGGAGTACTGGCTCCGCCTGAATCGTTGAGCATGGGAGAAGATGTACGGTGGGTGCCCAGGCGATCTTCCACCTCGTGCTGTGACCCACCCTGCAGGTCGGCTAGGTGCGGGAATCCGTCTCCAGATCGTCACCGGCCAAATCGGCCGCCGTTGACTCGCTGATCGGGCGGCCGTGAGCGTGGCCCGTCACCGTTCGCGGCTCCACCTGGGGTGGCGATTTTGGCCGCCCTGGGCGCGGCATGCGTAGCGGCCGCCAGGTCCGCGAGGTGATGGCCGGCACCTCGGCTTCGGCAAATCCGTTGGCGAATGGCAGCCAAACCGTAAACGTCGCCCCCTGGCCCAGTTCCGAATCCACGTCGATCCAACCGGCGTGGGCTCGCACCACCGCCAACGCAATGGAGAGCCCCAGTCCCGTCCCGCCAAGGTTGCGGGAGCGAGCTCGTTCGACGCGATAGAAGCGCTCAAAGAGGTGGGGAATGTGTTCGGCGTCGATTCCCGCCCCGGTGTCGGCCACACTGATCCGCGCGCAGGCAAGCTGGGATTCCGGATCAACTGCCCGGTCGACCGTGAGCGACACCACGCCGCCAGCGGGTGTATGCCGGATCGCGTTCTCCATCAGGATGATCATCACCTGCACGAGCCGGTCCTTGTCGGCCAGAAGCTCGATGGGCGTCTCGGCTCGCAAGCGCACGTCCTGACCCTCGGCGAGTTGTCGTGAAATCTGGTAGGCCTCATTGGCCAGTTGGTCGAGTTGTACGGGCCGGGGCTTGAGCAACTCACCCAGGTTCGACACGTCGGTTCGGGCCAGGGTCAACAGGTCCTCGATCAGGCGCCCCATCCGGCTGCTTTCGCGCTGCACGATCTTCAGGTCATCGATGATGTCCTCTGGCGGCACGGGTCGCCCGGACCCCAATTGCCGCAGCAGCACATCGACATTCCCCCGCACCGCCGTCAGCGGAGACCGCAACTCGTGCGAGGCGTCGGCCACAAAGCGCTGTTGCGTGCGGAATGCCTCTTCGATACGGACGAGCATCGCGTTGAAGGTGGTAGCCAGCCTGCTGAGTTCGTCATCCGTCTCGGGCACGTCCACCCGGCGCGAGAAGTTCATCCCGCCCGTGCCAACCGCAATCGCGTTGGCCGATTCCGTAATCTCTTCGACTGGTTCCAGCGCCCGGCCCGCAATCAGCCACCCGCCCCAGGCCGCCAACACCACACCAGCCAGGCCAAACATGAGCAGGCTCTGGTCGGCCAGCGATGTGAGTTTTTCGCGGGCACCGAGCGGTTCACCAACCACCAGCCACCCCGGCGGCTGGTCCGTCTCCACCGTTTGGCCGCGCACCTCAATCGACAATGGCGTGACGTAGACCAGCATGTCCTCGCCATCGACCGAAATCGTGCGCATCACCGACTCGCCATCGTTCCGGAACACATCCCGGTCCGCCAGTGACGAATCGAGCGCGGAGGTGAAGGCCTGGCGCCCCGCAATGTCACTTTCATACGGCTGCTTGTACATGTCGTAATACTGGAACCACAACCCGGATAGGATCAGTTTCGACTCGTCGGGTGGCGTGATATCCAGCACCAGCCGCTCCTGCTTGCCCTGGCGTGGCCCTTCGTAGCCATACACCGCAAGCGTGGTGCCGTGCGCAATCTCCGAACTGGTGACCTGGAGCCGCTGGCGAGCATCCTGTTCCAGGGTTCGTTCCAGCAGGGCGTGCATCGCGACCGAAATTCCCAGGATCACCAGGAACATGACCAGCGCAAACCAGGCCGCCAGCCGCCAGCGAATCGAGCGCCAGAACGGGGCTTCGTCGCTCGCGCTCTGTCCATCCAACCGGTCACCTGCCGGATCGAGCGGGACATCCACCGAGCGCTGCACGAAGTCGGTCATCACGAACGCCGCAACACGTAGCCGATTCCACGCACGGTCTGGATCAACCGTGGCCGGTCACCTACCTCCAGGGCCCGGCGAACATTCCCGACGACCACCTCCAGCACGTTCGACTCTCCGTAGAAGTCGTCGCCCCAGACGCGCTGCATCAATGTCGCCCGGGTCAGCACCTGGTTTGGGTGACGGAGAAAGAGCGTCAACAGATCGAACTCGCGCGCGGTGAGTTCGATGTTGGTATCACCGCGGGTAACCGTCCGGCTGGCAATGTCGAGTTGCAGGTCGTCGAAGGTCAGCAGTTCGCCCTGGGCCTGCGCGGCCCGCTGTGTCCTGCGGAGCAACGCCCGCACCCGGGCCAGCAATTCGTCGAAGTCGAACGGTTTGACGAGATAGTCGTCAGCGCCCACATCGAGCCCGGTGATTCGGTCGGACACCGCATCGCGAGCGGTCAACATCAGGATCGGCACGTTCGGCAATTGCTCGGCTCGCTCGGCGGCCCGCACCCGGCGGGTCACCTCGATACCGTCAACCTCTGGCAGCATCAGGTCGAGAATCACCAGGTCCGGCGGGTTATCCCGAATCCGGTCCAGCGCTTCCCGGCCGGTTTCGGCCACCTCCACCGTGTAGCCTTCGAAGATCAACCCGCGCCGGACGAATCCGGAAATGCTCGGTTCGTCCTCCACCACCAGCAGCTTCGCGGTGCCATCCTGTTGCTCGGTTCGTGATGCCTGGGCTCCTGCTGTCCCCGCCATGGTCGGAATCCATCCCAACTTACCCGGCATGCTGTTCGCCGGCTACATCCACATTCGTCTCCACCCGGTTTCATGGTACTTCACCTCTTCCAGTCAACCGCGCATCCCGGCCAATGCAAGGCTCCAGATACACCAACGGCGAATCCGCCAAGGAGCAGGCGATTCGCCGTTGGAAAGGATGGTGTGGAGAGAGATGAGCCACGTTCACGCCGAATGTCGTGTACTCACAATCAGATCATAGGAACACGGGCTGAATCCACTCTGAACCGAACCTGAAGGCTTTCTGAACGACAAATGCCCTGAATGGTTCAAGCCCATTCAAGGCAACCACTCGGGGCATCGGAACAGTCGCACCAAACACCAACGGCGAGCGGTCACCGGGACGCCCCAGTGACCGCTCGCCGTGCAAGATCCGGGAACTGCCGGACAGCTACGCTGCTGGCCGCGTACCCAGGGTGACGTCAATCGTCTGCTCCTGGCCATCGCGCTCGACCACCAGCGACACCTCGTCGCCCGGCCGATGCTCCATCAGCAACTGGAGGAAGGATGATCCTTCGTCGACCCGCACATCGTCGATGCCAACCAGGATGTCCCCGGCCGCCAGTCCGGACGTAGCCGCTGGTCCTTCCGGGTCGACTGCCACCACCATCAGGCCATACTCGGTCTCCTGAGTCTGCACACCCACGTAGGGATACCCAATCGACTCACCGGTTTCGATGATCTCGTCGGCAATGCCAACCACGGTGTTGCCGTCGATCGCGAAGTTGAGGCCACTGGCCGATCCGTTGCCGCCGAGCGATGCCGTGTCGATCTTGGCGACATTCATGCCAATCACTTCACCCTGCATGTTCAGCAGCGGACCGCCGGAATTGCCCGATGAGATTTCGGCATCGTGCTGAATCAGGTTATCCAGTTCCAGTCCGTTGCCCGTGTCCAGCGCGCGATCGAGGCCGCCGATGTTGCCCTCGGAGACGGAGTTCGTGAATTCACCCAGCGGGCTGCCAATCGCCACCACTTCATCACCGGCCCGCATCGCGGCAGAATCGCCAACCTTGGCCACGGCCGGAACTGTCTCGCCTTCACCCAGGTCGAGCTTCAACACAGCCACGTCCTGCAATGTGTCGGCCCCCACCAGGGTGGCCTCGACCTGCGTGCCATCTGCGTACTGCACCACGAACGAGTCCGCGCCGGAAACGACGTGGGCGTTGGTGATCACAAACCCGTCAGCCGAGTAGATCCAGCCCGACCCAGCGCCAAGCGGCGTCTGCTCGACCGTGGCATCCTCGTCGGCCGGAAGCTGCTCCTGGCCGCCCTGACCGGGCAGTTGGTTCTGGCCAGACGGTCCGCCCGGCGTGAATCCACCCTGGGTGGTGGCGTTGACGAACGTGTAAACCGTCACGACCGCTTCATTGGCCTGCTCGGCAACGTCGGCCACCGACATTGGCGCCGCTGCCTGCTGTTCGGTTGCAGCCGGCGTCGATGCATCCTGGGCGGCAGCATCCTGCACGAGCGAGGACCCCATCCCCACCGAGAAGAGCATGGCGCCAGCCACGGCCAGGGTAGCCAATGGACGGGAAGGGGTGATCGCGTGGGTCGCGGCCTGGCTTGATCGAGCGTGCATCATGTCGAGAACTCCATCTGATATTGATAAAAAAACACCCATCGGAACGGCGGACGCCTTTCAGGCCAAACAACGCCGGACAGCAATAGCGCGCACATCCTCGCTGCCCATGCCCGGTGGGCACGTCATTCGGCATCTAGTGCTGGAAGGGGGCGTGCATTGCGTCGTCCACCGCATCCGGTTCCATAAAGGAGTGTGCGCGGATGGGCTGAAATGGGGGTAAGGGTTTGCTGAATATTCGCTGATGCACATGTCCGTGCATCCGCAGCAGTGTGCAGTACGGAGGGTACGAGCAGGGAGAAGCGCCCCAGCAGCACCCGTAGGGGGCGACCCTCCGAGCCTGCGAGGTCGATGTGGCAGGCGCGCAGCGGCTCGGATGTGTCGGCCCGGCTCCCACCGGCACCCAACTCTAAACAAGTATGGCGTTAGCTCTGGATCGAGCCGGGCGGCGCCTCATCAAGGGAGTCGAGCAGGTCCTGTTGCTCGGTCTCGACCAGCAGCGACACCAGCAGTTCGGAGATGGGGTCCCCAGAGTCGGTCAGCACCGCCGCCAGCGCGCCATCGGTGGACCGGTTGAGCTGGCGCATTGCCGCCAGATACCGGCTGTCCAGCGCCGCATCGAGGGCATTCCGCCGTTCCGCATCGGTGGTCGGCTCGTCGTCCAGCACCAGGAAGCCGGCCGCCATCGGCCAGCCTTCCAGATGCAAGGTCCACTCGTCGGCCTGGACCTCGAACTCCGACGGAGCGAGGTCGCAAACGACATCCACCTCCCCCTGATCGACCAGCGATGCAAAGACACTCTCGAGCAATTCGGTCAGCTCATGCCGGGGCATCTCATGCGCTGGCATCGCTGACACCACTTTCCGGCGCCCAGGCTGGCACCACGAGGTCGATCAGGGCCACGGTGGAAGCGAGTGACGTGCGGCCACGTTGGCCGGCACCCGGGTTCAACCCGGCAATCGATAGCACCGCCACCTTGCCGGTGTCCGTCACCGTGCGGACGAACTCCGCCGCCTCCTGCACCGAAAAGCCGCCCGGTTCTGGCGTGCCCGAGCTTGGCACCAAACCGGGATCGAGCACGTCCAGGTCGATGTGCAGGCAGAGGATGTCGCAGGTTCGGGCCAGGCGCTCGATCGCTCGCTGATGACCGCTGCGGTCACGGCCGCGCACCACATTGACATCGGTGGAGTTGAGCAGGGTCTCTTCCCGCTCATCCAGTTCGCGCACGCCGCTGATCACAATCCTGTCGGTCGCAATCGGTGCCGCCAATCCGGCCGCGCCGCGCCAGAGCGGTCCGGCCAAACCAGCCAGAATGGCCACCGGCATCCCGGCCAGGATGCCACTGTAGGAGGTGTCTGGAGTGTTGAAGTCGCCATGCGCATCGAGCCACACGAGTCCGATCTTCGCCTCCGCCCCATGCGCCTGCTGCAAACCCGAGACCACGCCCACCATGGCGGTGTCGTCGCCGGAAAGCACCAGCACCCGCGATCCGGCGGAGCGGCTCCGTGCCACATGAGAAGCAGTGTGCGCCCCGAGACGGCCCACGTTGACTGCGATGGAACCATCGGTTCGTTCATCATCGGGCAGCTCGGCCGACACTGGCTCCGCCACGGTAACGCCGGCCCTGGCCAGGCGATTCACCAAACCGGCTGCCAGCAAGGCATCCGGCCCCTGGCCCGCCCCATCTCCCCGGCGATCGTATCGAAATGGCACGGTCACGATATCAATCTGCATGCCTGCACCCTTCCCCCGGGAAACACTCCCACACCGGCACGACCACGTTCATTGCGAACGCGCCGCCTGCCGATGTTTCCTCAGCGTCACTGCTGCCGATCTCCACACTCCGGTGGCTATGTCAGCCCGTTGCCGGAACCTGAAGTTTAGCGCCCGAATGCCTGCCGCGTCAGCCATGGGGCCAACCTGAACTGACGCACAGGTTCGCAATTGGCGGGTGGACAGTACAATGTCCGCGGACCGGCCTCGTTCCCGTTCCGTCGTTGCCTTCCC
>CAZNQC010000019.1:18895-29141 GCA_964574825.1 uncultured Sphaerobacteraceae bacterium
TGGACAGTACAATGTCCGCGGACCGGCCTCGTTCCCGTTCCGTCGTTGCCTTCCCCGGTTCCCCAGCTGCAAGGGAGTTGTCATGGCGGCCCGCCCCCATGATCGATCCACGTCCAGCGGTCGTCGCCGGCCAGTGGCCACCAGCGATCCCAACCGCGAGAACTACTACCAACTCCTGAACATTCCCTACTCGGCCACCCCGGCCCAGATTACGCGCGCCTATCGGGAAGCGATCAAGAAGTCCCACCCCGACCGCGTCCCTCCTGAGTACCGCGCCCAGGCCGAAGATATCTGCAAGGACCTCAACGCCGCCTACACAACCCTCCGCGATCCTGCCGCCCGCGTTGCCTACGATCGCCGTGTTCGGCCGCAGGAAGTCCAGGACCAGATCATGCGGCGCTACGTCAGCACCGGCGGATCGCCGCTCACTGCCCAGGCTGACCCCTACGCCAGCAACCTCCGGCGCGAAGCCGGACCAGCCGAACGGAAAGACCGCCGCCGGAGCGAACGGTCTGCCCTGTGGAGCCTGCTGTCGGCCTTCCTGGTGATCACGCTGGGATTGATCGGCCTCATCCTCGCGTTTGGGTTGGTCTCTTTCGTGATCCAGCAGATTTTTTGACCGGACGCGTGGGCCGCAATCGTCGTCCCTCGTTGGCCTTGCGCTGGCTCCATTCCGTATCGGGCGCCAGCACCCCGGTCAGGTTCTCCAGCGAGGTCAGCAGCATCTTCATCCCGCTGCGGAGAACCGGCTGGGCATCATGCCCGATCATGTCATCGTCAACGTAGGCCAGCTTCAGCAACTCACCCACCCGTGGCAGCAAGTCAAGCACCGCCACCACCGGCAGCAGGCGCCGTTCGGACGGTGTGATCCGGCCCGTATCGGCATAGGCGCCCAGCACCGACTCGGCCAGCGCCCCCGACCACCCCGCCGTGTGTACGGCGAGTTGCGCGAGGTCGATCAACGGCGAACCCTCGCGTGTCGCCGTCCAGCCGACAATCCCGGTCAAGGTCCGTTCGGAGCTGCGGCCCTCGATCAGCAGATCCACCGGCCAGATGTTGCCATGAATCACGGCACCGGTGGTGGCAATTCCGTCCACCCCCTCCAGGAGTTCTGTCGCCACCGGCAGCACCCGGTTCCCGCACCGCAGCCAGCGCCGAATCTCCGGCGACGAAGCTGCCCTGTCCCCCACCACCGGCCGCAACCGGCTCCAGGTCGTCCCGGCGTCCTTCAGCAAGCGTTGAATCGAAGCGGCTCCGGCCCGCTCCTGGCGCACCAGCGACGCCGATGTTATGTGGAATCGCCCCATCGCCTGGACCGCCGCCAGCACAACCTCTGGCGCCGGGCTCGAGATCGGCAACGGCAGGTCGATCGGCACACCACCGGGCGTCCGGTAGTCCCCATAGCGATGCAGTGACCGACCGCTCGGACGCTCGGCTCCCGACACACGCCGGCCCGCGATCTCGACGCTCCAGGTGTCATCCGCGGTACGCACCGGCACCGGAAACACCCCCCCCTCCATCGCCAGCAGCGCGGTCTGGGTCAGGTCGACCTGAGCCGGAGATGCGCCTTCCGGCCACCGATGCAGGGTGATGTCGCGCGCTCCCACCTGCACATCGACCGCCTCCGCCCCAGGTTCCGGGTCAGCGTCGAGGGTTCCGCCGAATGCCACAATCGCGTCTGTCCACCAGGCGTCTGCCATGGGATGCTCCTCTCAGGCTCGGTAACCCGGCCCGTGTACGCGCTGCCCTGGCGTCGATCCCGTGTGCTCGCCATCCCGCAGCACCGCGGTGCCATTCACGAACACATCACGAATGCCGACCGACAGATGGTGCGGATCGGTGTAGGTCGCCTTGTCGATCACTGTTTCCGGATCGAAGATCACGACGTCAGCCTTCATCCCGTCACGCAGCAGGCCACGATCGCGCAGCCCGAGCCGGTCGGCCACCGCCGAACTCGCCTTCCGCACCGCATCCTCCCACGTCATCCAGCCATTCTCGCGCACGTAGCGGCCGAGGATGCGGGTGTAGGTGCCATAGGCGCGTGGATGGGTCAGCCCCTTCTCCGCCGCCCAGGCCGGGTCTATGCCGCCCGCGTCCGTCCCGAACTTGATCCACGGCTGCTGGAACTGCAGCTTCAGGTTGTCGTCGCTCATCACCATGTACATGCAGAAGATGTTCGAGCCTTCACGCGTCAGCAACTCCAGCGTCGCTTCCGGCCACGGCAGACCCAGGATCTCGGCCGCCTCGGCCAACGTCTTGCCCTGGAACTGCTGGTTTTCCGGCTTGTTGAACTGGGCCAGCAACACGGCCTCGGGGCCATTCTGGCTGCCCAGTGGTTCCCAACCTCCGCTCGGATTCCGCATCTCCGCCAGAATCGCCTCCCGCTTCTTCGGGTCGCGGATGTGCTCCTGGATCTTGCCGTCCTCGTCCGCCCACGGCGGCAGGCAGGCTTCGAGCCCGGTCCCGGCTCCGTCATACGGATACATGTCCGCCGAAATATCGATGCCCCGCGCCCGCGCTTCCGCAATCCGGTCGATCACCACCGCCATCTTGGGCCAGTTGTCCAGACCCGCCGCCTTAAGGTGGTAGATCTCGGTCGCCACTCCGGACCGCTCGGCAATCTCCAGCGTCTCGTCGAGCCCTTCGAAGATCTCGTCGGCTTCGGACCGCATGTGCGTGATGTGCACCCCCCGATACTGGTGCACCACCTCCATCACGGCCACCAGTTCATCGGTGGTCGAGAACGCATTCGGCGGATAGATCAGCGCCGTCGCCACTCCGAACGCGCCATCCTCCATCGCCGCCGCGGTTACCTCCCGCATTCGGGCCAGTTCGTCCTCGTTCGGATCACCCATCCGGTCGGCCATACCGTAGCGCCGCACCGTGCTGCCACCAATGAACGAACCAAAGTTGACCGACACTTCCCGGTCAGCGATGTCCGCCAGCCAGTCGCCAAACCGCGTCCACGTCTTCGCCCGCGCCTCCATCTCCAGCGCGAACTCCCGATCGTGGCCGCGTTCCAGCAACCGCGAGTCGAACGGATTGAGGTTTTCCCCACCATAGGGAGCTGGCGTCCACGCTTCACCCAGAATCTCGGTCGTGACGCCCTGCGTGACCTTCGAAAGCGACCGGTTGTCGGTCAGCCAGGCAATGATCGAGTGCGACTGGATGTCGATGAACCCTGGGCAGACGAAGTGCCCACTCGCATCGATCACCGTTCCCGCCGTCGCCGGATCGATCGACCCTGCCGGAGCCACCCGTTCGATCACCTCGCCCGAAATGGCCACGTCGCCGTAAAACCACGCATTGCCGGTACCGTCGATCACGCGGCCGTTCACGATGAGCACGTCTGTCATGCGAGTGAGTTCTCCTGGGTAGTGTCACGAATGAAGGGCGGAACTGGGGGCGCACTCGTGTCTCGCCCTCGGTCACTGGGGAAAGATGATACCCCCTGATCTCCAGCTGTCACATTTCGGCGCGGTCAATCGTCTACTGGTCAGGAGGGCGCCAACCGTGGCGTCATCGCGGCCAGCACGCTGCTGGCAACACCCACCGGAGGGTCCACATGTCTGCCCGTTACTCATCACCTGCCGTCCTCGGCCCGATTCAGCAGCAGGTCCTCAAGCTCGAACAGTACATGGCCCAAAGCTCCATCGAGTCCCATATCTATCATCTCGTCAAGCTGCGCGCCTCCCAGATCAACGGCTGTGCCTACTGCATGTCGATGCACACCCGCGACCTGCTCAATGCCGGCGAGCGCATCGACCGCATCGCCGTGCTCCCGGCCTGGCGCGAAGCCCCCTGGTTCTCCGACCGCGAGCAGGCCGCCCTGGCCTTCACCGAGGCCGTCACCCGCCTCGAACACCAGGACGTGCCCGACGAGGTCTTCGAACAGGCAAAAGCGGTCTTCTCCGAGCAGGAACTGGCCGACCTGACACTCGGCGTGGCCACCATCAACACCTGGAATCGGCTCTGCATCACCTGGCGAGTCATTCCCGACGAGTTCACGATCGAAGCGAAGGCCCCAGCCTCAGCGGTCTGACAAGCCTCACCCCCAGGCCTGAAGTTCAAGCCCATCGACCACACCTCCGACCGCCTATTTTCTTCTTTCTATTTCCTATTTTCTCTCCTGGTCTATGCTGGGGCGGCACACTGGCGGCGTCTGGCCGCCCCAGCGGAGATTCACGCGGTGACCGACACTGCCACCCAGTCCTATCAGGGCCTGCGCCCCTATCTCTTTTCCGTCGCCTATCGCTTCACCGGCAGCGCCAGCGAGGCGGAGGACCTGGTGCACGACGCCTGGCTACGCTACCTGTCGGCCGGATCTCCCGCCGTCGAGTCCTTGCGTGCCTACCTGACCACCATCGTCTCGCGTCTCTCGCTGGACTACCTGAAATCGGCCCGTGTCCAGCGCGAAGAATATGTCGGTCCGTGGCTGCCGGAACCCGTGCTCACCCCGTCCAGCGACTCCGATCCTGCCTACGCCGTCGAGCAGCAGGAGAGTGTCTCGATGGCCCTGCTCACCCTGCTCGATCGCCTCACGCCCGACCAACGCATCGTCTTCGTGCTGCGGGAAAGCCTGGACCTGGGTTTCGACGAAATCGGCGCCCATCTCGATCGCCCCGCTGCGACCTGCCGCCAGCTCTACCGCCGCGCCCGGCAACGCCTCGGTCCACCGGAAGCGCTCCCAACCCGGCAGGTCGATCCCGGCTTGTCGAACCGATTCCTCAACGCCCTCTCCACCGCAAACGTGCCGGCCCTGGCAGCGCTCCTCACCGAGGATGTCCTGTGGCTGAGCGACGGTGGTCCCGAGCGGACAGCCGCCCGCAACCCCATTCACGGCCGGGACCGGGTCTCACGCGGGCTGGCCGGAATTATCAGCCGGTTTGGCGATCCCACCACCCGTCTGACCCTGGTCGATCTCAACGGCGAACCCGGCATCATCCTCTGGCGCGACAATGGCATCTCCACCGTCGTGCAGTGGAACGACGAAGCTGGGTCCATCACCGACCTCTGGTTCAGCCGTAATCCAGCCAAGCTCACCCACCTGGCCCGCCAGCTCGGCGTGCCAATCGCCTCCAGCTGAACCAGCAGGTTATGTTGGCTCCTTGATCAACCCGAGCGCTTCGAGATCAACGGTGCCCATCGCCTCTGCCAGCCGTTCAATCACCCGAATCGTCGTGCGAACATCATCCGCCGGGATGTCGGCAATCAGTTCGAACATCAACCGGTCCCCGGAGACGTCCATGTCGTCCATCAGTGCCCGGCCCTCCGGCGTGATGTCGACCGTAACCCGCCGTCGGTCCACCGGATGCGGTTGTCGCCGGGCCAGACCCCGCTCTTCGAGCTTGTCGGCAACGCTCGTCAATGTGCTCGGAGGTAATCCGGTCAGATCGGCGATGTGAACCATGTCCGGTGGCTGCTCTTCCCGGGAAACCGTCCGGAGCACCAGCGCCTGGAGAATCGTCAGTCCATGCTGTCCCAGAATCTTCGTCTGTACCGCCAATGCTGTCCGGGCCAACTCGTCCGTGGCCGTCCGCATCTCGTTGACCAGTTCAGCCCGCTGGTCATCACTGGGCCGCCCCATCTGGCCCCTCCTGCCGTTCGTCGTCCCGGTCACGCCAACGTGCGCCGGAACGACCGTCAACTATCCAATCCCGGCGGCCGCAAGAAACGCGGCCGCCGGGAACTGCCTGATGTTTCCGATCAGGATGCAGGCATCGCCTCGGTCACGATCGACTCTTCTTCAACGACCGGAGCAGCCGGCTCCTGTTTGCCTCCACCCCGGCGGTCCTGCCAGCGAGCGATCAGTTCGTAGATCACCGGCACCACCAGCAAGGTCAGCAAGGTCGAGCTGAGCAGACCGCCGATCACCACCACGGCCAGGTCGGCCGCAATCAGTGCCCCGCTCTCGGTGCTCAACGCCAGCGGCGTCAACGCCAGGATCGTCGCGATCGCCGTCATCAGAATCGGCCGCAGGCGGGTCTTGCCGCCTTCAATGATCGCCTCCTTGAGGTCGAGTCCACGATGCCGCAGTTCGATCACGTATTCCAGCAGCACGATGGCATTCGTTACCACGATCCCGACCAGCATCAGCAAACCGATCATCGCCGGCAGGCCGATCGTCTTGCCACTGATGAAGAGCGCCACCAGCACGCCAATGATCGCCAGCGGCAGGCTGAAGAGAATCACGAACGGGGTCGTCAGCGAACCGAAGCTCGCCACCATCACAATGTAGACCGCCGCAATCGCGAACACGATCGCCAGCGCCATGCTCGTGAACGCATCACCCTGGTCCTGGGCGACCCCACCCTGGCTCACGGTCACGCCATCCGGCGCATCGAAGTCCGCCACGATCTGGTTGACCTCGGTAATCACGCCACCCGTTTCCTGGGAAGTGATCACACCGCTCACCGTCGCCGAGCGATCGCCATTGACCCGGTTGACCTGGGTTGGGCCTTCCTGCTGCTCGATCGTCGCCACATCACCCAGCGTCACCGAGCCGTTGCCCGCCACCGGCAGGTTCGCCAGCGTCTCGGCATCGGTTGCCCCGGTCAGCACCATCACCACCGGCAAGGTCTGGCCATCGAGCGTCAACGTGCCGCCCTGCACTCCCGCCAGGGCTTCGTTGACCTGCGCCGCCACCTGCGCCGGAGACGTTCCCGCCAACGCGGCTGCCTGGGGATCGACCGTCACTACCAGTTCCGGCTTGGCGGACACCACGTCATTCGTCACGTTGACGACGTTCTCCACCCCCTGAATCTCTGTGGTGAGCTGGTCGGCCACCTCGCTCACCAGCGCGTAGTCTTCACCGGTGATCACCAGCTGGACGTTGCTGCCGCCGGTCCCGGCCGCGGCCGAGTCCTCCACCGTCACCGCCACGCCATCACCAGCAGCCGTGGTCAGTTCGGTCCGCAGTGTCTCCAGCGTGTCGGTCATGTTGACGCTGTCGTCAAAGACCACCGTCATCGTCGCCTGGCTGTTGGACGCGCCCGTGAACGCCGCCGCCAGCCCTTCGCCGCCTACCTGGATCTGGACTGTCTCGACCTCGGCGTTCGATCGCACAACCGCTTCGAGAGCGCTCGCTTCCTCGATCGTCATCTCCTGCGAAGCACCAGCCGGCAGTTCCACCGTAATCGTCGCGCTCTTCTCACCCATGCTCGGGATGAACGACGTGCCGATGAACGGGACCAGCAGGAAGGATCCCACCAGCAGCGCACCGGCAATCACCAGCGTCCAGACCGGCCGGTTGAGCGCCCACCGCAGCACTGGCTCGTAGGCCCGCGTCAACACGGTGCCGTCGCTCTTGACCGGGCGAATCTTCCCCTTGTTGATGAAGTAGCTGGAGAGCACCGGTACGATCGTCAGCGAGACGATCAGCGAGGCCAGCAGCGCGAAGGTCACGGTCAGCGCAAACGGCCGGAAGATCTCGCCGATCAACCCACTCACCAGCGCCAGCGGCAGGAACACGGCCACAGTCGTCAAGGTCGAGGCCGTAATCGCCAGGGCTACTTCCTTCGTGCCTTCCAGGGTCGCGGTCTTGGTGTCTTCGCCCTTCTGCACGTGGCGGTAAATCGATTCGAGCACCACGATCGAGTCGTCGACCACCCGCCCAACGGCCACGGCCAATCCACCCAACGTCATGATGTTGAGCGAAATGCCCTGCCACCACAGCAGCAGGAAGGCCACCAGCATCGAGAGCGGAATCGAGATCGCCGTCACCAGCGTCGAGCGCACGCTCATCAGGAAGACGAGGATCACCAGGATCGCGAACACCGCCCCCAGCACCGCCTCCTTCACCAGCGTGCTGATCGAGTCCTCGATGTAGATCGACTGGTCCATGATGATGTCGGACGTGACCGTTTCACCAGCCGCTGCCACCGAGGCATTGACCTCGTCAAGCTTCTCCCGCGCCGCGCTCGCCGTATCGACGGTATTGGCGCCCTGGCTCATGTAGATGTCGAGCGAAATGCTCGGCTCGCCGTTCATCAGCGAAATGCCGGAACCAGCCGCCTCGGACACCTCGACCGTGGCCAGATCCCCCAGCGTGACCGGCTGTCCTTCGCCATCGACCCCCACGATCAGCGCTTCGAGTTGCTCGGTGGTCGTGATCTGGCCGGAAACGCGAACGGTCAGCGTGCCGGCGTCGCTGGTGATGGCGCCAACCGGGAACGACACGTTGTTCGCCTGCAGGACTCCCTGCACCTGCTGCGACGAAACGTTGGCGGCGGCCATCGCAGCCGGATCGAGCGCGATCACCAGTTGCTCGTCCGTGCCGCCAGTCACTTCGACCCGATTGACACCATCGGCCGAGGAGATCGCCGGCGCGTACTGGCTCAGGGCAAGCTGTCGCAATTCACTCAGCGAGAGTGATTCGGACGACAGCGCAACCTGAATGATCGGGAACTGCTGGAGCGACACTCGTTCGACCGCAGGGTCCTGTGCGCCGGCCGGCAGCGAGATTCCCTGCACGGCACGCGACACGTCGTCCTGCCGGGCCGTCATGTCCTCCCCGAACTCGAACTGCGCCACGACCACCGAGAAGCCCTCGGACGAGGTGGTCTGGATATCGGCGAGACCGGGCACACCTGCCACGGCCTGCGAGATCGGATCCGACACCTGGGCATCGACATCACCTGGCCCGGCCCCCGGATAGACGGTGATCACGGTGACAATCGGCAATTCCAGGTTGGGGAGCAGTTCGCTCTTCAGCCTGGTGATGGCCAACATGCCGCCCACCGCGATCAGGATCGTCAGCAGAATGACGACAGATCGCTGTTTGAGCGAAATGGCGGTAAGTCGATACACGAGACAACTCCTAAAACGAGGATTTTCGTTACCACTCAGATACTACGGTGTCGGATAGTACGACATCGTAGTATCTAAATTCCAGCCTCCAACAATGAATTGGCAATTCATCTGTTGCAGGCTCGGTAGGGGCGGACCTGCCGCCGGTTGGTATCCGTTCTGGCAATCGCCAATCAGGCGGCTGTTGTCCGCCCGGCTGCCAGTAGTCCGAGCGTCGTGCAGCCCGGGGCAGATTCTCGCCATCCACCTCCTGCGCAGAGTCTGTGCAACCCCACCAGGCTCCAGCACCTGCTCTCCACCACAACTCCCAGCACCCTCCTGCGTTTACAACAACAGAGCGCAGCGAAGATGGAGTCGCACATGGCTACGGCGATCCGGCGCAACGACCGGGCAATCCCAATCGATGAGGTGGACGACCAGGTGAGCCAGGACAGTGACCTCGCCCACGTGTTCGCCGCCCAGCAGGATCTCCGGGCCTTCGCACCGCTCTATGAGCGATACCACCCCATCGTCTACCACTACTGCCTGCGCCGCCTGACCAATCCGGAAGCAGCCGCCGATGCCGCCAGTCTTGTCTTCATCCGCGCCGTGGCCGCCCTGAATCGCTTCCGCCCGGACCCGAAACGCGAAGGATCCACCTTCCGCTCCTGGCTCTTCACCATCGCCCACAACGTCGTCGTCGACCAGCACCGGCGAGCACGTCCGGCTGTCTCCCTCGACCAGCAAACCGGCAGCGAAACCATCGGATCAACGCTCGTCTCGACCTATGTGACACCCGAAGAGCACGCCCTGCTGCAGGACGACGCCAGCCGCGTCCACCGCTGGCTGGAACACCTACCGGACCGCCAGCGAACCATCGTCGAACTCCGCCTGGCCGGTCTTTCTGGCGAGGAAATCGCCCAAACGCTCGGCATGTCCCTCTCCGCCATCAAATCCGCCCAGTTCCGGGCCTACACCACCCTCCGCTCCATCATTCCCGGAGACCAGCGATGAACCGCACACACCTCTCGATCTTCAACCAGTGGCTTGATGCCGTTGTGGGTGGCCGGTCGACCCCGCCCCCGACTGCGTTGGACCCCACGCTTCAGGAGATGACATCCGCCGCCCGCCAGCTTCATGACCTGGCCCAGGCAGCAGACACCGCTTCACCCCACCGTTCGTTACCACCCACCTGGGAGGAATTCATGCACGCCCATCACCTCGACGCATCACCACCGGTTGCCAGTACCAGTCCACCACCAACCCGATCCTCGCGGGTCAAAGGCAGCGGCTATCCCGCCGCCTTCAACGCGCTGACCAGTCGCCCAGCCCGGCTCGCCAGCAATATCCTGCTCGCCACCATCGTGCTTGCGGTCCTGCTCGCCGGTGCCTGGCGAGCCGCCGACAGCTTCCGCTCTGGACCACCTGAAGAACCTTCCACCATCCCCTTCGGCGCCTT
>CAZNQC010000020.1:0-10634 GCA_964574825.1 uncultured Sphaerobacteraceae bacterium
ACACCTTCGGGCGGCCCCTGACCCCCGTGTCGGTTGCCGGCATGCGCCGGCGCACTCGACGCCGGACCCGGCGCCGCGTGGCCCTCATGCGGTAGCGGCTAACGAACCTGGCGCCTCGTTGCCAATGGAACGTGCCGAGCGTATCAGTGCCGAACGTTAGCCTGGCGCGGGCTTGTCAACCCGGCGGGATGAGGTGAAGGGCTGTCGCCCGGGCGATGGCCTGTCGCCGGTTGCTGACATCGAGCTTGCGATACAGTCGCCGGGTATGGCTCTTCACCGTCAGCGGTGAGATCGAAAGCTCATCGGCGATTTCCTTGTTGGCCAGGCGTCGCTGGAGCAGGAACAGCACATCCAACTCGCGGTTCGTCAGTTCTTCCACGAGCATGACTTCAGGGAGGATGACGTGGGACTGTTGTGTTGACGGGGGCGTCGTGATCGGGCTGACGCTTGCTGCCCGCGCGCGCTGGATCAACACTGGGATCGACGCCGGAAGCATCCCGGTTGATGACCTCCTGTAGACCCAGAGCAGAAAGTCATCCATTTTGGGCCCCACATCCAGCCCCACGCGCTGGTATCCATGCAGGTCCGTATCCAAGAGTGCTTGCTGAGCCAGGCGCAGGGCCAGTTCGAGGTCGCCGCGTGCGAAGGCCAGCAGGCCGCGGGACAGGCGGGCGAAGGCATCGAGGGCGAAGTGCGGTTGGCGTGTCAGCACCTCCTCGCATTGCAGCAGGTAGCCTTCGGCGCGGTCGAGGTCCGCTGGTGTGCCCATGCCGAGCGCGGCGTTGGCCCGAATCACGGTTGCGAAGTCACTACTCCTGGAAGGGTTGTCAGTGAACTCCGAAGGGAGCCGGTTGAGCAAGGCTGTTGCCTCATCATAGTCGCCGCGACAAAGCGCCAACCGAGCCCGACTGATGCGCAGCATCGGCAGCAGCTGCAGGGCCTCCTCCTCCAGCAGCCGGTCCATCTCCTCGTTCAGGATGTTGGCCGCGCCGTCAAAATCCGCATGCGCCATGCGGCACCGCGCCAGAGTCATCGCCACATTGGTGCGGAAGATGATGCCAACGAGCGGGTTGCGGATCGCGCGTTCGAGGTGGGCCTCGGCATCGTCGAGTTCGTCGACCTGGAGATGATATGCTCCGGCGAAGAAGTCTCCATGACTCACCAGCCGCTCCATGCCCGCTGATTTCGCGAGGGAAATCATGGCGTGGGCGAGATCTCCGGTGCGTTGCAGGTCACCCTCGTGGTCGGCAATCAAGGTTTCGGCAGTGCGCGCCCAGATCGTGCGCATCGCCTGAAATGGGCCGTTCCGATCCGCGTTGTCGAACACTACCTGCTCGATGAAGGCTTTTGCTGCTGAAGAGTCGTGGCGATGCAACAGAAGGGCGTGGTTCAGGATAGCGAATGACTCTGCCGCCCGATCCGTATGGAGCAGGGCGACAATTGCCCGGTGAGAGGTACCAGCTTCATCATCTTCCAGATAGGAAGTTGCTGACGCCATTGGACGGAGATAGAGTATCTCGGCGTGTTGCCGGTCACTGACCGGGCCGGGTTCGGCGGCGGTCAGCAGTTCCTGGGCGCGGCGGACGGATTCGACCAGCAAGTCGTAACGACCGACTGGCTGGTAAATACAGGCACGGATCAGCATCAGATCCACATTGGACTCGAGTACGCTATGGGGCAACCGTCCCAGCCAGCGCAATACGGCCAGTCGCTGGTCCTGCACCAGTGCCAGTTGGGCGTGGTCCAGAACGAACGACACCGCGAGGTCTGGCTGTTGCAGGGTCAGGGCATGGCCAATCGCCTGCTCAACCATGCCGTGGTCGTTGAACCAGTGTGCAGATCGCAGGTGGAGGGCTTGAAGTTCGCCGGGTTCCAGCTCGTTCGAAAGTTCGAGGAGCACGGATCGGAATACCTGATGGAACCGGTACCATCCCCCTGCGGCAATGAGGGGGAACAGGAACAACCCCCGGGCCTGCACATCGCCGAGTTGTTCCCCGCCGGTTCGTGTGAGGAGGAGGTCGAACGACAGCAGTTCGGCCAGGGCGGCATTGATGCGTTCGAGTTGGCCGATGCGGATGAGGAAGCGACGTTCTTCCGGTGGGAGCCGGTCGATTTCCTGAAGCGCGAGGTATCGAAGCGTTTCAGCCGCCGAGCCCTGTTGCATCCATGCAGGGTCAACATCCTCCCGGTGATTGAGGTGAATGGTGGCCAGGTGCAGCACCGCAGCCCACCCTTCGGATGTTGCCGCCAGGACTTCGACCTGCTCCGGTGATACCGATTGGGGCGCAACCATCGTCAGGAGGGCTTCCACCTCGCTGGTCGTGAAGCGCATGTCATCGGGGGTGATTTCCAGCAGGAACCCCTGTGCCCGCAAGCGTGGCAAGCCGATCGGTGGCTCTGACCGCGTGCCCAGGATCAGGTGAAATCCTGGCAACGGAAATCGCAGCAACTCTTCCATAAGTTCGTGCACGCTGGAACTGGCTATAAGGTGGAAGTCATCAACGATCAGGGTCAGGTCGCCAGGCAGTCCCAAGAGTTCGTCGGCCAAGGTTGCCCCAAGGAAGTGTGGGCCGGGTAGATCGTAAAGGGTGAGCAGTGAGAGGGTCTTGTCGCCGAAGCCTGGCTGGACGATATCGATTGCCGCCGTGATAGCGGTGGTGAACTGAACGACATCGTTGTCACCCTCTTCGACCTGAAGCCAGGCGCTGGGGATATCATGTTCGGCGTCCCAGTCACGCAGCAAGGTTGACTTGCCGTAGCCAGCCGGTGCGTGAACCACGGTGAGTGGAGTCCGGATGCTCTCATTGAGACGATCCAGGAGACGGGGCCGCGGGATGCTGGGCGAACCGGTTCGTGGTCGAAGGAGCCGTGATCGACGAACCGCTTCCCGGGTAACACTCTCATGCATTGCCAAATACTACTCCTCGGCCCCGTCGTTGACTAAATGGAGAGTACCGGCCCCTGAGCAACTCGCTGGGACGGCATCATTCAGTGTACCAGCGCCAGAAATCCTCCCAAAACACGCCTATCGGGCTATCTGGGCAATCTCGTTTTCGGCTGTGATGAAGTGCAGGAATGACCTGTGGATGCCTGTTGCGCTCAGTTGCCGGTCAGTGAGGCATGTATGCTGGGCAGACATGTACCTGCAACAGGCGAATGGGAGGATTGCACATGGCCGAGAAACAGGCGGATCGTGCTGGCAAGGATGCCTTGCTGCAACAGATGGATGACTCGTGGGAGCGATTGGACCTGTTTGTTGGTGGACTGACCGACGAGCAATTGACCGGACCCACCGATGCGGCGGGCTGGACCGTCAAAGACCATCTCGACCATCTCGGCGCCTGGGGAAATGGCATGGTCGCCGTGCTGTCGAGCGAGCCGCGCGCTGCGGCGATGGGCGTCGATGAGGACGTTTTCGCCACGGCCCACATCGATGTGATCAACGAGGCGATTCGCCAAACCGGTGTTGGCAAACCGGCCAGCCAGGTGAAGGCTGATCTCGCCGCCACTCACCAGGCGCTGCGGGATAAAGTGTCCAACCTGCCGGAGGAGAATCTGCACAAGCCGTACCAGTGGTTCGTGCCGGACAACGAGGGTGAGGGCAGCGAGTCGCCAATTCACGAGCGCATCTCCGGCAACTCGCACCATCACTACGACGAGCACCTCGAGTGGATGCTCGGAATTGTTGGTCCTCCGGTGCCATAGGAGATATTCAGGCTCGGGGGCGGGCCGACACGGTCGAGCCAAGCTCCTGGACGCAATCAGCGATCTCCCGGCTCGACCGGTCGGCCCCTATCACCGACGGTCACCAGGTGCTGTTGCTCACACCATCAATCCTGAATGATGGGTGCCATGGGTACCCCTTCACACCTCTCCTGCCCACTGATAGGCTGACGCGCATCCGATCATCACCGGGACGCAGGGGCGGCCCGGTTCAGCCGCGAGAGAGGTCGACCATGAAAATCACCGATGTTCGCCTGCACCAGGTATCCGGTGTGCTGCCGTTCGAGGGCCAATTCTGGGAAGAGCGGCTGATTCAGCCAATCGATGTCTATCCCGAGTACCGGAGCCGCAACCAGCGCAAAGAGATGCGGACGACCGATGATGGCGGCCTGCCGATCACCTCGGTCTTCGTCGAAATCGAGACCGACGAAGGCATTACCGGCATCGGTGGTCCCACCACCCTTGATGTTGCCTTCATTGTCTGGCGCCAGTTCCGCGACCTGTTGATTGGCGAGGATCCGCTTGCCAACGAGCGGATCTGGGACCTGATGTATCGCTCATCGGTCCACGGTCGCAAGGGCGAAACGATGTTCGCCATCTCGGTGATCGACTCCGCGATCTGGGACCTCAAGGGGCGCTGGGCGAATGCACCGGTCTACAAGCTGCTCGGTGGGCCAATCCGCCGTGAAGTTCCGGCGTATGCCAGTGCCCTCGGGTACTCGATCGAGCCGGAGAAGGCATTCGAACGGGCGAAGATGTTCGTCGACCAGGGGTACAAGGCCACGAAGTGGTTTGTGCGCAACGGCCCCACCGACGGCCACGACGGCATTCGCTCGAACATCGAGTTGATCAAGACCCTCCGCGAGGCCGTTGGTCCCGACACCGAGATCATGATCGACGCCTGGATGAGCTGGGACGTGCCGTACACGATTGCCATGGCCGAGCAACTTCTGGAATACCGTCCCTACTGGATCGAGGAGCCGGTGATGCCGGACCAGATCGACGGCTACGCCCAGATTCGCGCCCAGTCACCGGTGCGCACCGCCGGCGGCGAGCACGAATACACGCGCTGGGGCATCAACCAGCTCCTGCAGGCCGATGCACTCGACTTCGTTCAGGCCGACACCTACTGGGCGGGGGGCATCACCGAGATGCAGAAGATCTTTACGCTGGGCTCAGTCCACGCCCTGCCGGTGATCCCGCACGGGCACTCGATTCCGGCCAATATTCACCTGAGCGTTTCGCAGCCTGTGGTGACCGTGCCGTGGATCGAGTACCTGGTGAAGTGGAACGAGATTCACCAGCACTTCCTCAAGTTCCCGGTCAAGCCGGTCAATGGCGTCATCACCGTCAACGACGAGCCCGGCCTGGGCATGGACCTCGATCCGGCGAAGATCGAATCGGAGAAATACCTGGACTTCTCGGACCTTTAGCCGATCCTGGAAGCGCCCGCGCCACGCGGTTCGCAGGCGGCGAATGAGGCGTGCGGCCCTTATCAATCAGGCGACACAACAGCGGCAGGTCGAGCAATCGATCTGCCGCTGTCGCGTCTGCCGGGCCAACCCGCACACCATCGTGCTTCGATCGTGTCAACTGGGTGCGCACAGGGCGGGGAACCTGTGCTACCATGCTGTTCTTGGGTTCCATAACAACATGTGTTCCGGGGTTCGGGTCCCATTGCTCTGGCGCGACGGCGTTGCCAGAGAAGGATCGAAATAGACCGAATCGAACCGCAATGCGCGATGCGTTTCCGCGCCAGGCTCGTGACTTCCGCTGAGGAGGTCGAGTCCGGCGAGGTCGTCGATGTATCCGCTCGTTGCCGGAGTCAGGCGTCATGCGTAGAAGACTATCGCCTGGGACCCTAGCTTCCGTTCTCGCCATGGTGCTGATGCTGTCGCTCGCGCTGGGCACACACGCGGCCGCTGCCCAGGAAGACGCCCAACAGGCTGGCGACACGGTGCAGGAGCCGGCGCCGCCAGAGCCCGTAGCGACCGATCCCCCACCGCCGCCGCCAACTGACCCGCCCGCCACCAACCCGCCACCCGTGGCGACCGATCCCCCGCCGGTGGCCACCGACCCACCCGTGGTGGAGGAAACGCCGCCGCCGGCGACAGACACACCGGTGACGCCCGTTCCCACCGAACCCACCGGTGAGGGTGGGATTCCGCCAACCACGGTTCCGGATGGCACCGAGGCTCCTGTTGTCACCGAAACCCCAACTCCCAGCCCGACGACTACCCCGACGCCCCCACCACCGGCAGCGCTGGGCTTGCCCTGGCCATACCCGGGGCCAATGTCCGCCAGCGCCAGCGGTGACATCTCCATGATCTGGGGCTACCTTGGATTTGGCGTGTCGCAGGAATACGGACGGACGGCCTTCTCACTCGCTCACCCGACCTGGTACGACTACGGCGCCGACTACGGGCTGGACGGCGTTTCCCACCCCGGGCTCGACGTTTCGATGCCGCGCGGAACCTGGCTCTTCTCGCCGGTGAACGGCACGGTGATCGTTTCTGGCGGATCGGCCGGTTTCACCTTCTATGGCAATTCCAATTACGGTGTCGGCGAACTGCGAATCAGGGCCGACGACGGCAACGAAGTGATCCTGGGACACATGGGCAGGATTGCCGTTGGCGTCGGCGACTATGTCACCGTCGGTCAGTTCGTTGGTGTCTCGGGTGGGCTGAATGGAGACCACCTGCACCTCGAAACCCGCCACAACATGGGCGGCTGGTTCCAGATCGTCGATCCACGCGGCAGTTTCCTGGTGGGGAGCATTGCGGATGCGGCCACCACGCAAACCGGTGATGTGGTGGAAGAACCGGTGGCCGTGGCAGTCGACGTTGCGACCATGCCGCCCCTCGCACCGGCGGATGTCTCAGCCGCCACTGGTGGTCACGGTAGCGAAGTCCCGGCCGCAATCGGCGACGACGACCCGGCAACGACCAGTCAGGCGGCAGCACCTGCCAGCAATGCCGCCGAGTCCAACCAGGTCCAGGCTCAGGCGCAGCACACCGGTCAGCACGTGGTGACTGCCCTCGCCGAACGCGTTCCCGAGCCAGATCAGCCGGAACCGGTCGATGCTCCAACCGCGCTCGATGCGGCATTGCAGCCGTTGCAGGAATCCGTGGAAGCGCAGGTTGCGGTGCTGGCGGCCAGGGTGACCGACAGCGATCCTCCCGACCTGGCCGGAACTCGTGGCAGCCCCTGATCGCAGTTCGGGACGCTGAAGACGTGTAAAGCCCCCACGGGAGACCTGCTTACCAGCGGTCTCCCGTGGGGCTTTGTCATACAATGCCTCCTGACCCATTCGTGCACGTTGAGGAGCATTGACCGGTGGTTGCGTCCAGCCTGATTCCACCTCACACCGGCACTGCCCCGATCGCCATCTCGCCCACCGATGTGTCGCAGTTCATCCGATTGGACCAGTGCCAGCGCTATTTGCGGCTGCGGCTCCAGGAGCGCACTTCGGGCGCCGGATTCCTGCGCGCCGTCGATGTCGCTCCCCAATCGATTCCACCGATCCTGACCCGGTCTGGCGCCGAGTTCGAGCAGGCCGTGGCCACCGACATCGAGCAACGCTATCCCGTGATCGAGTTTTCGGCCGAGGTTCGCGCCGCCCAGGAGACGACCAGCGACAATGCGACCGTTGTTGAGGCTGCGTCCACCCTGCTTCCTGGGCAGGTGATGGTGCTGCTGCAGCCACGGCTGGAGGCTTCGCTCGGGGCCTGGAACCTGCGGGGCGATATCGACCTGCTGCGCCTCGAACGGAGATCCGACGGGACGCTTCACCCGCTCATCGCCGACATGAAGAGTTCCACCTCCGCCAAGGTCGAGCATCGCCTGCAGGTGGCCTTCTATCACGACATGCTGCAGGCCATCTTCAAGAACGCCGGGGTTCGCCATCATCCGATCAACCTTGGCATCCTCTATCGGGGGAGCGCCACCGCTCAGGACAACAGCGAAACGCTGGCGGCAAAGCTGGAGATCGCCCGGGACATGTTCGGGACCGAAGCGGGCTATCTCGAACTGGTCGACGACACCTCCGCCTACCTTGCCGCCGTCAACGACCTGGTGCTGGGCGACGGCTCGGTTGCCTCCCGGCTGCTGCGGACGGAGTTCGACGAGATACCGTTTCACCTCACCTACAAGTGCGACGGCTGCCTCTACAACGCGTTTTGCCTGAAGGAAGCCGCCCGCACCGACGACCTTTCGTTGATCCCCTACCTGCAGGACGGTGAGAAGTCGGTGCTGCTGGCGCGAGGCATCACCACCACTCACGATCTGGCGAGCCTCAAGGACATTCAGCGGCGTGGCACCGAAATGGTTGACGGCACCCAGCAGGAAGCCATCGCGCTCGTGCCGGCGCCGGGCAAGGACGTTCTCACCCGCGACCTGGCCACCACCTGGCCGGTCGGACCGCGTCTCGACGAACTGGTTCACCGGGCCAAACGCTACCAGGCCGGTTTCGTCGATCGTAGCGTGGACCATATCTCCTACATGCCGCACAAGGGGTACGGCACGCTGCCGGTCCACAATGCGGAGCAGCACCCCAACCTGGTGCTGGTGCATGTCGATGTGCAGCACGACTACCTGCAGGACCGGCTTTACCTGCTCGGCGCGCTGGTGGTCGGGCACGAAAACGGAGCGGCGTTGCCCGCTCAACGGCGCTCGATCGTGCGAATGGCCGAGGGGCCTCCCGAGTCCGACGACGTCGAGGCCAGGCTGTTGCAGGACTGGATTGCGGACGTCCTGCAGGCCGTGGTCGAGGTCGCGGCGCCCGATGCCGACGGCCAGCCAAACGCCCCGATCCACCTCGTGTTCTTCAACGAGTTCGCCCAGCGGCTCCTGCTCGACGCCTGTGGCAGGCATCTGCAATCGATATTCGGGGCTACGGCCATTTACGATTTCGTGACCCAACTTGCCGCCTACGATTCGCCAGTCGCCACGCTGCTCGAAACCCAGATTCGAGAGCAGAAGAACTACCCGATGCTGTGCCAGTCGCTGCAATCGGTCGCCAACTCCCTGCGGTTTGAATGGGATGATGGTCTGCCCTATCGCCAGCTGTTTCGCGAGCGACTGTTCGACTACATGGGCGCGGACGACGATGAGGAAACCGGGGAGCGCCGCTGGTACACGCGGCGGTCGCGTTTCAACAGCCAGGTGCCCCTGGAGTATGCCTACGCCGCCTGGGACGAGCTTCCCGCACCGACCGGGGCCGGGAAGGACGACTTCGCGCCGTTTCGCGAGGTGACGCCGGAGATATTGACCAGCTTCCAGGCCCGCAGGCTGGACGCAATCGAGCACATTGCCAACACCTTCCCCGGCAACCGCCAGACCACGCTGACACCATTCGATCTCACGGTGCTTGGCAGCTTCCAGGACGTCGCCCCGACGCTGGCCCATGCCCTGCACGAATTCGTCATGATCGAGCGGCACGTGGAGCTGGCGGCCTGGAAACGCGATCACCTGGCGCCGCCCGAGGTACGGATGCTGCAGGGCCAATCGCTGGTGGTGCAGTTCCGCGAGGAAGACCAGACGGAAGCGTTCGTGGCCAGGAACCGGGAGAACCTGCAACGCTACCAGCAACGCGAGGCCTGGAGGTCAGCGCATCCGGACAGCGAGATGCCCAAGGAGGTGCGTGACGCAGTCCGCTGGTCACAGGAGGGCTTGCGGGTTCGGCTGCTGGTCACGACACCCGACGACCTGGCGAGTCTCGACGACATCCGGCGCCTGAGCGACCTGAAGGACGGTGACCTGCTTCTGCTGGCCGATCGATTTGCCGTTGACGGCCGCCTCCCGGAGGACGAGCAAGCGCCATTCACCACCACCGTCAAGCAGTTGTTCCGGTCACGCCGGGCGACGCTGGTTGGCTGGGACACCGAGGAGGAGCTTGGCCGGATCGTGCGGGCCTGGGCCGTGGTCGATCTCAATGGGGGTGGTCGGGGAAACCCGCATATGGGGCCGTTCGGCTTCTCCGGCCACGACCGACCACTCGAACCCGGGGTGCTGCTGACCCTGGATGAAGATCCGAACGACTTCCCCGGGTATTGGGCGCACAAGGTGACCGCAGGGCTGATCGAGGAGTCCGGCAGGAACCGCCTCTACCGGCTCCTGACCGAGCAACCCTGGTCCGACGTGGCCCATCCTGCCCCGTTTATCGACGGGCAGCAGCGGTTCCTGGAGGGTCTCGACGCCCTTGCCGCATTCGACGACAGGTTTGGGTTCGAGCCCAGCAAACGGCGCTTCATCGGCGACCACTCGCTCGATCCTCTGCTGCTGGTGCAGGGACCTCCCGGCACTGGCAAGAGTTACTCGACCGCCTTTGCCTTGCTGGCGCGGTTGCAGGGTGCCCTGGTGGCGGACACCGAGTTCCGCATCCTGATTTCGTGCAAGACCCACGCCGCGATCGATGTGCTGCTGCACAATGTCAACGACACCATCGCCACCCTCGCTCGCTGGCGGGACCAGCACCCGGATCTGTTCAAGCGGTACTTCGACGACCGGCTGTTCGATATCCCGCTTTTCCGGTACCGGCCGCGCGGCTCGGTGTTGCCGGGGATCACGCCGATTCCCCGCGACCGTGATCGGGAAAAGGGCACGACGAAGGCGATTGACCGCATCAAGGCCGAGCGGCGGGCAGTCGTGGCGGCAACGCCGGGCGCCATCTACGGCATGGTGAATGACCAGAAGGGCAAGCAGGGGCTCTTTGGTCACGAATTCATGCAGTGCCTGGTGCTGGACGAAGCGTCCCAGATGGATTTGCCCAACGCCATCATGGCGGCACTGCCGTTGGCGGAAGATGGCCAGCTGATCGTGGTCGGCGATCATCGCCAGATGCCGCCCATCATCAGGAACGATTGGGACAACGAGCCACGCCGCACCTTCAAGGACTTCAAGGCGTACGAATC
>CAZNQC010000020.1:10734-21273 GCA_964574825.1 uncultured Sphaerobacteraceae bacterium
CTCCCAGCTCCAGAACCAGTTCGAGTTGAACCTGATGCGTCCGATCCTGGCCGAATTGACCGATACGGCGGGGCTTGACCTGGATGCCGACAAGGGGTTTGGGGTGGTGGTGCCGCATCGGGCCCAGCGCGCGGCCATCACCGACCAGATCTCCGATGTGAGGTTCCGCAATCCGGATACGGGGGACGTGGAAGTGCTCGCGGTCGATACCGTCGAGCGGTATCAGGGCGACGAGCGCACGGTCATGGTCTATGGCGCAACCGAAAGCGACCGTGACTACCTGCTTCGCTCCAGCAAGTTCCTGATGGACCCACGCCGGCTCAACGTGGCACTCAGCCGGGCGAAGCAGAAGTTGATCGTGATTGCGGCCCGCTCGGTGTTCGACCTGTTCAGCGCCGACGAGGAGACATTCCAGAATGCCCAACTCTGGAAGAATTTGCTCCGCACAACCTGCGTGATGCCGCTCTGGGAGGGCGAACGGCATGGGCACCAGGTCGAGGTCTGGGGTAACCCGGCCACGATGCCCTCCCCGCCAATCGACACCACCCATTGAGTAGGCTTCGCCCGAGGATGATGTCTCCTACTCGGACTCGATTGCGATGCCGTGGGCGGCGGCGGCCTGCTTGATGCGGCTCTTGATCAACTCGACCTCGTCCGGGCTGTACCTGGCGGCGTCATTTTCGTGGTGGATGTAGCTCCAGGCCGCCCGGATGTGCTTGTCGGTATCGATCGGGTATTTGTGGTTGACCGGATCGGCGAATTCGACATCGCCGTATTCCTTGATACCGCGTTCGGGATTGACATCTTCGCGCCGTTCGATCGTCGTCATCGGAACACCTCCAGTTTGCGTGGTCGAATGCCTGATCCTACGGTACGACCCTCGTCAACCAACGCCAACCCTGCGACAGGCACGACCGTACCCGTTCAGATTCGGGAGGACGGGTCGACACTGCCGAGCCAGATGGGGATGCACAGCCGCCTGCCCAGGCTTGGAAGGTCGACCCTTACGGCCGCAGGGACAGATGTCGATTTTCGTCCCCTCAACCCTGACTAGTTACGCACGACTACCCGTAGCCGGCAGGCTCTCCCCGGCCGCGTATCATTGCTCACCACCGATGTGCTGGCGAGCAGGAAGAGAGTGCATCCTTGTCCGTGCCTGATCAGGAACCTGACCACTCAGCTCCAGAGGAAGCGTTGCCCCCGGCCAGCAGCCTGACCGATATGCTCAATGAGATGCGGGTGTTGCTGCCCGGTGCGCAAACGCTGACGGCCTTCCTCATCATCGTGCCGTTCAACGCCGGGTTCCAGGAGCTTTCCAACACCGATCGTTGGGTGTACGTCATCACGTTTCTGTGTTCGCTGATGTCCCTGCTGCTGTTCGCTGCGCCCGCCGCCCATCACCGGCTCGAACGTCCGCTGCTCGATCGTGAACAGTTCAAGAACGATGCCACGAAGTTCATCGTGACCGGACTCGGCTTTCTCTCGGTTGCGTTGGTGCTCGCCACCGAACTCGTCATCTCGCGGGTCTATCCCGAAAACTTCGTTTCATGGGGTGTGGCAGGTTTGGTGGCACTGCTTGTGCTGACCGTTTGGTGGCTCATGCCGCGCAAGCAGCGACAACGCATGCGGGAACGTCTCGCGTCGGGTGAGTTCGGGTCATAGTCCGGCGATTGCCAGTTCGGATCGCGTCCCCGAAGATGTCCGCCTGATCCTTCAGCCACGCACTGGACCTTGCTCACCATGCCCAGCCACCCACGTCGAACCGTCCACGAATTGACGCTCACGAGCACTGTGCCGTACGCGAATCCCTTCACCGATGTCACGGTCCAGGCCACCTTCACGTCTCCTTCTGGCCGGGAACAGTCGATTGAAGCGTTCCACGATGGGGATGATGTCTGGAAGGTGCGATTCAATCCGGGCGAGACCGGGGAGTGGCTCTGGCGGACGAACTCGGTACCGCCGAATCCGGATTTCGACCGGCAGGGTTCCTTGCTGGTCGACGCTGCGACGGTGCCTGGCTTCGTTCAGTCGACGCCGGACGCGGCCTGGGGTTTCAGCTACGAGAATGGCGATCCGGTGTTCATTTTGGGCGACACGACCTATCACCTGTTCGGTGTCGCCCACAACGATGAGGACCACGCGGCGGCAGTTGAGCGGTTCCTGGAGCGCCGGGCCAGCCAGGGATTCAACCTGCTGCGGATTCGGGTGCCGGTCAGCGAGTTCCATCCGGTCGATGGCTACAACGTCTGGCAAACCCGGTCGCTCTGGCCGTGGCGAGGAAGTCCCCAGGCCCTGCGGTTCGACCAGTTCAACCTGGACTATTTCGAGACCGTCGATGCGGTGGTTGCGACCTGCGAGCGATTGGGGATCGGCATCGAGATGATCATCGAAGCGTGGGGCTTCGAGTTTCCGTTCAACAACCGTAATGTCTTCACTGCCGCCTGGGAAGATCTCTGGATTCGGTATCTGGTCGCCCGGTATGACGCGTTCAACGCGCTCTGGTTCTGGCAATTGCAGAACGAGTATGAGTACTACCCCAACGGCGACTGGAACTACGATCGTTCCGGTGTCGCCGATCGCTGGGCCATCCAGATCGCCCATCGTGTGCGGGAGCTTGCGCCCCACGGACACCCGATCGCGATTCACAACGGGCCGCAACTGCCGCCCCTGGCCGAGCGGTTCCGGAGCGATCCGACGGCGATCGATACCGTGATGTACCAGACCTGGGGCACCACCGGCGAGCATGATGGCTGGCTGGCCGCAGGGATTGAGACCCGGCTCGATGAAGCGCTCGGTACCTGGCCCGGGTCGAAGGTGCTGGCGGAATGGGGCTACGAGTTCAATCCGGATCTGCCGCCGATGATGCTGGGGCACCGGTGGTGCGATGCGGACCACACCCGGCGTGGAGCCTGGCGGGGTGCGATGCGCGGGATGGGACTCATCCACGGCTTCGAGAACTCGTGGGGACCATTTGCCGAACTCGACGATGATCTTCCCGGCGTCGAGCACCTGCTGCACCTGCACCGATTCTTCACGGAGATCGTGCCGTTTGCGGAGTTGAGGCCGAACCGGACGCTGTTGGAGGAGGAGTCAGTTCCTCCAGGGCACGCGCCGCTGGCCATGAGCGATGCTGAGGAGTCGCTGGCCGTGGTTTACCTGCCAACCGGCGGGGAAGTGACCGTTTCGGCGGAGTCCCCATTCGCGGCGGCCCAGTGGTTCAATCCGCGTTCCGGCGAGTTGCTTCTTGTGCAGCAGGTGTCAGGCTCCACGCATTTCGCGCCTGAGCCGTCGACTGGTGAGCGCCCGGATGACTGGGTGCTGATCCTTCGGCGTCAGGCCTGACCGGGGCTGCCATTTGCAGCTGCGTCCGCCGCATCGGCGAAGGCGGCCATCGAGGGGAAGGTCCAGGTGGGTTCGACCGGGGCTGGTGGCGGTGGAGTTGCACCAAAACCATCCTGGGCGTGCCGCCGGTCGATCCAGACGGTGGGCAGCCCGGCGGCCTGGGCAGGAACGTGGTCGTGGAACAGGCTCTGGGCCACATGCAGCAATCGGCCCGGCGCGATTCCCATCTCCGTCGTTCTGGCCAGCAAGGCATCGAAGTTGCGTGGGTGCGGCTTGTACGAGCCGATGTCCTCGGCGGTCAGAATGGCATCGAACTCCACGCCCAGCCGCTGGTTGCTCCCGGCGAAGGATGCCTGGTTGACGTTCGAGAGAATGATCAGCTTGTAGTGGCGCTGCAATCGTGCCAGGGCCTCGGCAGAATCGGGAAATGCGGGCCACGCCGGGACCGATGCGCCAATTTCCTTCGCCAGTTCAGCCGGGACTTCGATGCCGTGGATGGCGCCGGTTGCGATCGCACTCCGCCCGATGACCTCCGGGTAGATCAGGCTTGGACACACCCGTTCTGTCTCCGCTTCGCAGGCGGCATACGTTTCCAGCAGCACCTCAACCGTTGGCGCGGTGCTGGAGAGAGCGGCGACCCTGGCCAACTCGGTAGAGAGGCCAGCTTCCCAGTCAATCAGGGTGCCGTAGCAATCGAAACTCAGGGCGTCGAAGTCGGTCAGCTGCATGGGGGGATACCTCAGGCGATCGAATGGAATGTTCAGGCTCCTGCGATACGTGGATAGCGCGTTTGCTCCCGGCTGATCTCCGCCTGCAGCCAGCGCTCCATCAATCCGGCCCGAATGGCGGCGAACTCCGGATCCTGCCAGCGATTGTGCCGCTCCTCCGGGTCCTCCTGCAGGTCGAACAACTCGCCATCGTCGCGGCCTCGATAGAGGGTCAGCTTGTAGCGGTCCTCCACGTAGGTTCGGAGGTGCACGAGGGTGGGTTGATGGCGATTCTCCACGATTGCCCAGTCCCGGGCGCGATCCTCCGTACCCGTCCAGACCGGCCACTGCGAAACACCCTGCATCACGCCGGGAATTGCACAACCGGCGGCATCCAGGAAGGTCGGAGCCAGGTCCACCAGGCTCTGGATCGCCGCTGACCGCTCCCCGCTCGGGACGGTTCCGGGCATGCGCACCACGAATGGCAGGCGAATCACATCCTCGTAATGGAACGGCCCCTTGGCGGTGAGGCCGTGGTGGCCGAGGAAGTGCCCGTGGTCAGTGGTGAACACGACCAGCGTGGATTGGGCGATCCCCAGGGCATCCAACTGGTCGAGTATTCTGCCGATCTCGGCATCCATGAATGAGATCATGCCGTAATAGATCGCCATGTCCCTGCGGAGCTGCCGATCGTCCACCAGGTGCGAGAGATAGCCATGGGTTCCAAAGCCACTCTCGAGCCAGGGCGAGTAGTCCGGTGCCTCCTGTTGCGTCATCCGATGCATCTCGGACATGGCCTCGAGTTCACCCGGTAGCAACGTGCCGGGTTCCATCTCGTCCGGATCGTACATCGAAGCCCATGGCTCGGGTACGACATAGGGCGGATGCGGATCGTGGAACGAGGACCAGATGAAGAACGGTGTGTCGGCGGCCACCGATCGATCGATGGCGGCGATGGTCCGTTCCGCCGTCCAGCTTGTGTAGTGCAGGTCGGCGGGAAGCTCCCAGGCACCGCGCCGGGTCGGGCGTGGTGGTTCGCCCGGCATGGCCATGAAATAGTCGCCCCAGTTTTCCAGCCCGTGCTCTTCCAGCCAGATCGCGTAGTGCTGGCCCACCAGGTATTCGTCGCCGTGCATGCGGGCGACCTCCACGTGCTGGAAGCCGTACCATGGACCGTGGAACTCCCGCCAATAGTCGAGATCGCGAATGGTCTCCGGTGTTTCCAGCGAAACCTGGTCCTCGGTCGACCGCAGGGGCTGGAAGTGCGCCTTGCCGATCAGCGAAGTCGAATACCCGGCCGCCTGCAGGGCGTCACCTACGGTTGGCACATCCTCGGCGAGTTTGACGCCGATCGTCCAGCAACCATGGCTGGAGGGATACTGGCCGGTGATGATTGACGAGCGCGAGGGAGAGCAAACCGGGTTTGGACAGTAGGCCCGGTCGAACTGCATTCCCTCGGCCGCCAGCCGGTCGAGGTTGGGCGTGTGGATGCGGGGATTGTCGCGGCCCAGGGTGAACCAGTGCTGCTGGTCGCTGGTGATGAGCAGGATGTTTGGTGATTTCACGGTCGTATCGAACCTTATCGGGATTCGGCGGCCAACGCGGCACGGAGCTTCTCCGCATACGGTTGCCGCTCCTTCGCCGTCGTCAGCCGGAGGCGTGAGCGGTAGAGATCGTCCCCCTTGTATCGGGGAAAGACATGCATGTGATAGTGCCAGACATCCTGATTGCCGTCAGGCTCGTTGTGCTGGGCGGTGGAGACGCCCGGGCAGTCGTAGGCCAGTTTCATGGCGAGGGCAATTCGGCGAACGGCACGAAACAATGGTTCGCCGAATTCGTCGGGCAACTCGTAGACATTCTCGTAATGGGGGTTGGGAACAACCAGCACATGGCCGGGATTGTTCGGGCGCCAGTGCAGCGAAAGGAAGGCCGTGACCCACTCGTCGCGATAGACGATGTCATTCGGCCCGGTACCGGCCGCGGTTTCCCCGCCACCCACCAGAAGGCAGAATGGGCAGACATACCCTTCGGGCGCGTGGCTGTATTTGCGCACCACGCTCGAACCTGGCTCAGAAGACCCGCTCAACCTGCTCAACCTCGCCGCTCAGCGACGCCCGGGCGGCAGCTTCCATCAAGGCGATGCTGCCCAGGTTGTCCCGAGCCGATGTTTCCGGCGTCTGGCCGCTGGCGATGGCTTCGGCGAACCGCACCAACCCGGCCGAACGTCCCCAGAATCGCGGCTTGACCAGGCTCACCCGTTGTTCGCCAACTCCTGGCTCGTAGGTGGTCACCACGTCGCCGCTGACCCCGGCTTCGGCCCCTTCCCGGCTGGTGAAGTAAATCGTGCCGGTCTCGCATTCGATGTTCCAGTCGCCGGCCCAGGTCGTTGGCTTGTCAGGGCTGATCCACGAACCGCGATACGACACTACGGTGCCGCCCTCGAACTCGATGGTGATGGCGGCCGCGCCTTCCTGCTCGAACTTGCTCCACTCGGGGTCGGTTACCTTGGCGTAGACACTCACCGGTTCGCGCTGCAACACGCACCGCATCAGATCGAAGTGGTGAATGGCCATGTCGAAGATCAATGGATGATCGATGAAGTAGTGCTTGTGTCCTTCGCGCGCCGCCGTGTTGGCCCACTTCCGGAAGTCGACGCGCACCGTGCCAACGTTACCAAAATGCCGGTCGGCAACCATCTGGGCAGCCTTGCGGACCGCCGGGAAGTTGCGATACTGCTGGCTGACCATCAGCACCTTGCCGGTGCGTTCCGAAATCTCAACGGCCTGTTTGCCTTCGGCAATCGAGACCGAGAGTGGCTTCTCGCAGAGCACGTGCTTGCCAGCTTCCATGGCCTCGATCGCCAGTGGTACGTGTGCCTGTTGGGGGGCGGTGACCAGCAGGGCATCGGCCTCAACGGCCGCAAAGGCGTCCGCAATTGAGGTGAAGCAGCGGTCGGCGGGCAGGTTGAGCTTCTCCTGCGCGGCAGCCAGCGTCGGCGCATGCGCGTCGACCCAGGCGACCGTGTCGATCTCGGTGACCGGAGGAATCGCATTGCGTTCCCAGTCAAGTCCCCAACCTCCGAGTCCCACGTGGACGAGTTTCACCCTAGACGCCATTTGCCCGAACCTTCCATCACGTATCGTGCCAGCTGACTGATAGAGGAAGCATGGTACTCGTAAACTCCCCATTCGGCGATGCCCGGGGTACCATTCAGCATCTGGGCGAATCCGGGGATCTCCCGGGGAGCAGCATCATGCACGATGGACGGAGTCACATGACCAGCAAGGCAGAAGGCACGATCAAGGTTGGTATCGTCGGAGCCGGAGTGATCTCCGAGATCTACCTCCAGAACCTCTCGACCGAGTTCGATGGCGTCGAGGTCGTTGGCGTGGCCGACATCATCGTTGAGCGAGCCGAGGACCGGGCGAAGAAATTCGGCGTCGGGGCCTTCTCGGTCGATGACCTGCTCGCCCATCCGGATGTCGATATCATCGTCAATCTCACCATTCCGGCGGTCCACGCCGAAGTCGCGCTCAAGGCGATCGCCAATGGCAAGAGCGCTTACAACGAGAAGCCGCTGGCCATTAACCGCGAGGACGGCCAGAAGCTCCTCGAAGCAGCAGCCGCAAAGGGCGTGCTCGTCGGTTCCGCGCCGGACACCTTCCTCGGCGGCGGTCTCCAGAGTGCCCGCAAGTATCTGGACGACGGCATCATCGGCCGCCCGATCGCCGTCAGTGCCCAGATGCTGAACCACGGCATGGAAATGTGGCATCCGGACCCCTACTTCTTCTTCCAGCCGGGAGCCGGACCCCTCTTCGATGTCGGTGTGTATTACGTGCAGGCCATGGCTGCCATCCTCGGTCCGGTGGCCCGGGTCAGCGCGCTCGCCAACGTCTCCTTCCCGGAGCGCATTGTCACGGCTGAGGGGCCGAAGAAGGGCACCGCGGTTCCGGTCAACACCCCCACGCACATTCAGAGTGCCATCGAATTCGAGAACGGCGTGGTCGGCAATCTTGGCGCTTCGTTCGATGTCTGGGAAACGAAGAACTCCACACTTGTCATCTACGGTGAGGAAGGCACGCTCCGCCTGCCGGACCCGAACACGTTTGGCGGTCCGATCGAGCTGTTGAAGGCGGGTGAGCGCGAATGGTCCTCCCTGCCGCTGGTCTTCGGTCACACCGAGAACAGCCGTGGCCTTGGCGCCTGGGACATGGCCAACGCCCTCCGTTCCGGTGGCACTCCACGGGCGAGCGGTGAACTTGGGTATCACACGCTGGACATCATGGCCTCCGTGCTGGAATCCGCTGACTCCGGCACGGCTGTCACGGTCGAGAGCACGCTGGAGCGACCGGCCTTGCTGCCTCAGGACGCCTGATCCAGCTCGGGCCGGCCTTGCCGGCCCGAGCGCACTACCCTGCGGCACTGCGATCTCAGTGGCCCGTTGCGAGGCCAGAAGGAGCCTGCCCGGCATGAGCGGCATCGCCTCGGACCCCGTCGGTATCGGCATCATCGGCGCTGGGGTCATTTCCGACATCTATCTCACGAACCTCACGAGCCGGTTCCCGAATGTCCGGGTGGTTGCCATTGCCGACATGATCGTCGAGCGGGCCCAGGCCCGGGCCGAGAAGTATGGAGTCGAGGCGCTCACGGTTGACGACTTGCTGCGCCGCGATGATGTGGAACTGGTCGTCAACCTGACGATTCCGCTGGCCCACTTTCCGGTTGCCAAACAGGTCGTCGAAGCCGGCAAGTCGGTCTACAACGAGAAACCGCTCACGGAATCTCGCGATCAAGGACGTGACCTTCTTGCGCTCGCTGCCGAGCGAGGTGTGCTGGTGGGTGGCGCACCCGACACCTTCCTTGGTGGCGGACTCCAGACTGCCCGGCAACTGATCGACGACGGGGTGATTGGCCTGCCGATCGCGGCCACCGCCGTCATGTACTCGCATGGCCACGAGAGCTGGCACCCCGACCCGGCCTTCTACTACCAGCCGGGAGCCGGTCCGATGCTGGACATGGGGCCGTACTACATCACGGCCCTGGTCTCGCTGCTTGGTCCGGTTGCCCGGGTGGCGTCGATCGCCGGCATCTCGTTCCCCGAGCGCACCATCACGAGCGAACCGAAGACCGGGGAGGTCATTTCGGTCAACACACCGACCCACATTGCCGCCACCATGGAATTCGAAACCGGCGCGATCGGCACCATCACCACCTCGTTCGATGTTTACGACACCCAGCACTCGGGACTGATGATCTACGGCACCGAGGGCACGCTGCGTCTGCCCGATCCCAACACCTTTGGGGGCACGATCGAATTGCTGCAGCCAGCGGCATTCAAGGCAAAGCGTGACCCGCTTTCGGTGGGCCGCACGCCCGACGACACGACTGATCCGAACCAGGTCGACCGGCCGCAGTGGGAACCGGTTCCCCTGACACATGGCTTCACGGACAACTCGCGCGGTCTCGGCGTCGCCGATCTGGCCCGTGCACTCCGCACTGGCACCCCCGCCCGAGCCAGCGGCGAGCTCGCCTTCCACGTGCTGGAGGTCATGCACGCTACGCTGGAATCGAGTGAGCAGGGACAGCACATCGCCATCGAGAGTACGGTCGCTCGCCCGGCAGCGTTACCAGCCAGCGAAACCTTCGACTGACCTCTCCATTTGCAAACGCAGTCACGGGCGATCCCTGCCAGGGATCGCCCGTGCTGGTTGTTGGCGTGATGTGTCCAGGGATTACCGTCGCGGCCGCTGGTTGGAACTCTTTGTCAGGGGAATCGTGGCCAGGAGCAAGAGAACCACCGCCGCGATCGCGAAGGCCCTCACCGGAATGTCGCCGCCCGTTCCCACGCCAGTCACTGGGAGGGCCCTGATCATCGACCCACCGTCGTTCGACCCGCCATTGGCCGATGAACCGCCTGATCCACCGGAATTCCCGCCATTGCTGGCCGGAGGGGGGATCGAAGCTTCATCTTCGTCGGTGATGCCGTTGTTGTTGTCGTCCGGGTCGAGGTCGTTGGGAATCCCATCGCCATCGTCATCGCCAATTCCGCCGTTGTCTGGACGGGGATTGGGACTGGCCTCGTTTTCATCCGAAATCCCGTTGTTGTTGTCGTCGGGATCGAGATCGTCCGGAATGCCGTCGCCATCGGAGTCAGCGGCCAGCCCGGAGGTTCCATTGCCAGACCAGCCAGGTGCAGCCATCACCTGTGGTCCATGCAGCCCCATCGTCAGCAGCGCGGCCAGTAGCACCAGCCCAACGCCTCGCCAGAATCGCATCGCTTCCATCCATCGCGAGTACGGTTTGGTAGGGTCCCGAAAGTCCTATGTCATGTTCTGGCGAAAGAATGCCACATGGCGATGGATCATGCAAGACGATTTGCAGGGCTTTATGAAGCCTTGCGTTCGCGGTCCATGTGATCACGCAGGGCCTGGTTGATCGCGGTCTGGTATTTCTCGTTGTTCTGCTTGAACCACGCCAGCACATCGCGATC
>CAZNQC010000020.1:21373-28758 GCA_964574825.1 uncultured Sphaerobacteraceae bacterium
TCGCGGTCTGGTATTTCTCGTTGTTCTGCTTGAACCACGCCAGCACATCGCGATCAATCCGGACGGTCACCTGCTCCTTGAGAATTTTCGCGTACGGATTCGGCTGCGCGTTTGCCCAGAACGTCTCGTCGAGGGGTGGGATATCCGAGAAGTCGATGTCGTCATCGGTCATCTGCGACAGGCGATGCATGGACTCAGCGATCGCCAACGCCTCGACTTCGGGCGAAAGTTCGTCGCTCCTCACGATTCGCTCCTCTGGCGGAGATGATGCGGATGACTTCTTGGCCATCAATCCAATCCCTTTCAACGTAGACAACCAGCAGGAATGACGTGCCTGCATATCCCAGGATGTGCCAACGGGCTTCACCGGCCTCGATCCGATCGAAGCTGCGAAGTGAGTCTTCGGCCAGGAAGACCATTCGCGCATGTCTGAAGTCAACGCCGTGCTTGGCAATGTTGGCCCGGTTCTTGTTCTCATCCCACTCGAAGCGCATGACTCAACTCCGAATGTAGTTACAGAATTGTAACTACAAACCACGCCTGTGGATACTGGCCGCAACCGGTCAATCGGCATGAATCACCGTGCAGCCAGTCCTACCGCGTTGCCCAGAGCAAGCCTCGCTCGACGATCGTCTTCGCCTCCGGAACGTCGAAGTCACTGGCGACGTGTCCGAGGGAGCAATAGAAGACACGCCCCTGACCGTAGTGCCGCTTCCAGGCGACCGGCATCACCGTGCCGGCGATCCACGGCGCGTACTCCCCGCCGAACGTGGTTGTCGCCAGCACCTCGTTCGACGGGTCCACATGCAGGTAGTACTGCTCGGAGTGCATGGCGAATTCGCCCAATCCGGCCACGATCGGGTCATCGCTGGTGATCTGCACGGTGTAGTCGATGATGTTGCCGGGGTGCGCCACCCACTGGCCGCCCACCGCGAACTGGTATTCGGTGTTGTTGCGAAAGGCATCGGCCATGCCACCGTGCCAGCCGCCAAACCCGGTTCCAGCCTTCACGGCTTCCAGCAACCCCGCTTCCTGCTCGGCGGTGATCGTGCTCATCGTGTAGACCGGTGTGATCAGGTCCATCGCCGCCAGGCGTTCCCCGTCGAGGAAGACATCGAGGTCCGTCTCCACATCCACCTCGTAGCCATGTCCGCGCAGGACCTCGGCAAAGATCGCCGTTGTCTGCTCCGGTTCGTGACCGTCCCAACCGCCCCAGACCATCAGTGCCCGCTTGCCCATGTCGTTTCTCCTTCGGTTCCATCATTCAGCCGGTGGTGGCCGTCATCCTACGCCCTGGGGACGGTTCGGGCGAGTGGGTGCCATGGTCGTGGCCCAATGCATGTCGATCGGTCAATATCCGAGCGAATGGATTGGGAATAGATGCACAATGCCGACTGAACGTGTCGGGTATGCGCTACACTCCTCGCCTGAACGGAGCAATCCCGTTTTGCTACCAACGGAATTGGACAGGTGGAGGAAGAGATGGTCAGGCTGAATCGACGTGCGTTTGCATTCAACTCGGCAGCGGTTGCCGGCGCCGTGGTCCTCGGTGGCCGGTCGGTTGGCGCATTCGCGCAGGACGCTTCTCCGGCTGCGGTCGAGGTGCCGGTCGTGATCGGTGAGGATGGGTCGATCACCATCACCCACGCGCAGGGCGAAACCACGTTGCCCGGTGTGCCGTCGACGATCGTGACGTTCGATATCGCCAGCCTCGATACGCTGGACGCGATCGGTGTGGACATCACCGGGACCGCTCAAGGCCAGTTGGTCGGTCACCTCGACAAGTACAACAACGAGCCGTACGTCAACACCGGCACGTTGTTCGAGCCGGATTACGAGGCCGTGGCCGCGCTTCAGCCGGACCTGATCATCGTGGCCAATCGCTCGGCAGCCACGTATCCGGATCTCTCCGGCATCGCTCCGACGATCGACCTGACAGCAGTCAACTCCGACGATCACCTCACCTCCCTGGCCACCAACGCCAGCATCCTCGGCGCCATTTTCGGCAAGGATGAGGAGGTGGCCACCGCCCTGGCCGAGATCAACGACCGGGTCGAGGCGCTCCAGCCGGTTGCGGCCGAAGCCGGCACCAGCCTTGTGATCATGACCACCGGCGGCGAAGTGACCGTGCTTCCGGCTCACGGATCGGCCGGTGGCCGTGGTTCCTTCATCTACAACACGCTCGGCATTCCTCCGGTGGTCGAGGATATCGAGGAAGCGACCCACGGTGAGGCCGTCTCCTTCGAGTTCCTGCTGGAGCACAACCCGGACTGGCTCTTCGTGATCGACCGCGATGCCGCCACCGGTGAAGGTGGGGATGCCGCCGAGCAGGTGCTGGACAACGAGATCGTGCACGAGACGACCGCCTGGCAGAACGAGCAGATCGTCTACCTTCAGCCGTTCCCGTGGTACATCGCCATGAACGGTCTGACGGTGACAGGCCTGATGCTCGACGATCTCGAAGGCGGGCTCGTCGGCTAGCGATGCCAGATCACCTGGATGCGGAAGGGAGGGCAACGGCGCCCTCCTTTTCGTGTTGACGGAGGGAAACGATCGGTGGGGAACGCGGCGGCATGGTAGGGCGATTGGGGCTGGCAGTCGTCGGAATTGCGGTGCTGGCGGTGGTCAGCATCCTGATCGGGTCGTACTCGCTTTCGTGGGCGGCAGTGTTTCGCGGCGAAGGCGGCAACGACCAGATGGTGGTGTTCGCCAGCCGGGTGCCGCGTACCCTGGCCTTGATCCTGGCCGGGATGTCGATGGCGATTGTGGGCCTGATCATGCAGATGCTGGCCCGGAATCGCTTCGTGGAACCGACGACGGCCGGGACCGTCGAGTCGGCGACGATGGGCATCCTGGTGGTGACGATGCTGGCCCCGGCCTCGTCGATCTTCACCAAGATGCTGGTGGCGACCGTCTTCGCGCTGGCCGGAACCGCCCTCTTCCTGCTGATCCTCTCCCGGATTCCGCTGCGGTCGCCGCTGGTGGTGCCGCTGATCGGGATCATGCTCGGCGGGGTGATCTCCTCCGTGACCACCTTCTTCGCCTACCGGGAAGATCTGCTGCAATCGCTGGCATCGTGGACGACCGGGGACTTCTCCGGCGTGATCCGGGGGCGGTACGAGTTGCTCTGGATTTCGGCCATCCTCGGAATCCTCGCCTACATCATGGCCGACCGGTTCACCGTGGCCGGGATGGGCCAGGAATTCACCACCAACCTCGGGATCAACTATGGAGCGGTGCTGGCCGGGGGGCTGGTGATCGTGGCGATGGTGACGGCGGTCGATGTGGTGACGGTGGGGGCGATTCCGTTCCTGGGGCTGGTGGTGCCGAACCTGGTGTCGATGATCATGGGTGACAACGTGCGGCGGGCGATTCCGTGGGTGGCGGTGGGCGGGGCCGGGTTCGTGCTGGCCTGCGACATCATCGGGCGGGTGGTGCGGTATCCGTACGAGATTCCGATCGGGACGGTGGTTGGTGTGGTTGGGAGCGTGATCTTCCTGGCGATGCTGCTGAGGAGGAGCGCCCGTGTTGGCTAACCCTCCGGTGGTGGCGGTCACCCACGGCAGGCAGGCGCGCGTTGCGCCGGTCTGGCGGTTGCTGATCATTGCGGCATTGGCGGTGGCGGCGATCGTGGTGTTCATGACGATCAACAACCGCGGCATGTGGGATTTCATCATTCCGTTCCGCGGGCGAAAGATCCTGGCGATGGTGGTGGTTGGCTACGCGATTGCCGTCTCGACCGTGTTGTTCCAGACGATCACCAACAACCGGATCCTGACCCCCTCGATCATGGGGTTCGATGCGCTCTACATGCTGATCCAGACGATCGTGGTCTTCTTCCTCGGCTCGAGCCGGTTGCTGATGCTGGACCCGAAACTGCGGTTCGCGGTCGAAGTTGTGGCGATGGTGGTGTTCGCGACCGCGCTCTACGTCTGGCTCTTCGTCGTGGCCCAGCGCGGGCTCTACCTGCTGGTGCTGGTTGGGATCATTTTCGGGGTGATGTTCCGGTCGATCACGACGTTCCTGCAGCGGTTGATCAACCCGAACGATTTCGTGGTGCTGCAGGACATCGGGTTCGCCTCGTTCAACTCGGTCGACCGGACGCTGCTCTCCCTCTCGACCGGCATCATCGTGGTGCTCTCGGTGATTGCCTGGCGGATGCTGCACGTGTTCGACGTGCTGTTGCTGGGCCGGGAGACGGCGATTTCGCTGGGGATCGACTACCGGCGGTCGGTGATTGCGGTGCTGATTCTGGTGACGGTGCTGGTGGCGGTCTCGACGGCGCTGGTCGGGCCGATCACGTTCTTTGGGCTGCTGGTGGCGAACCTGGCCTACATCATCATGGGCACGAATTTCCATCGGTGGGTGCTGCCGGCGGCCGGGTTGCTGGCGGTGTTCGCGCTGGTGGGTGGGCAACTGGTGCTGGAACAGGTCTTTACCTTCAACAGTTCGCTCTCGGTGATGATCGAGTTCTTCGGCGGGTTGATGTTTATCGGGTTACTGCTGCGAGGCCATGCACGATGATCGAGATTCAGGGGGTGACGAAACGCTACGGCGAGACGGCCGTGGTGGACGATGTGACGCTGGTGATTCCGAAAGGCGGGATCACGGCGATCATCGGGCCGAACGGGGCTGGGAAGTCGACCCTGATTTCGCTGGCGGCGCGGTTGCTGAAGATGGATGGGGGCAGGATTCGGGTCGATGGGATGGATGTGGCGACGACCGCCAGCGACAAGCTCGCCCGCCGCCTCTCGATCCTGCGGCAGGAGAACCACCTGGCGTCGCGGTTGACCGTGCAGGACCTGGTGGCATTCGGGCGGTATCCGCATTCGAAGGGGCGGCCAACCGCCGAGGACCGCGATCACATCGAGGGGGCGTTGGCCTACCTGCATCTGGGGGACCTGCGGCACCGGTTCCTGGATGAGCTTTCTGGCGGCCAGCGGCAACGGGCGTTCGTGGCGATGGTGCTCTGCCAGGACACCGATTACCTGCTGCTGGACGAGCCGCTCAACCATCTGGACATGAAGCACGCGGTGGCGATGATGCAGCAGCTCCGCCAGACGGCGGATGACTTCGGCAAGACGGTGGTGCTTGTGCTGCACGACATCAATTTCGCTGCGGCCTATTCGGACCATATCGTGGCGATGAAGGATGGGCGGTTGTGTCACCAGGGGTCTCCTCACGACCTGATGCAGCCGGATGTGCTGCGCGATATCTACGAGGTGGATGTGCGGGTGGTGGAGATCGATGGGCGGCCGGTGGGGATTTACTACCGGTAGGGTGCGTGGAGAGGAAATAGGAAATAGAAAGTAGTAGAAAATAGACGGACGTTGGGTTTGTGGTGAGCGGGTCGCCATGAGAAGTGCCACCGTCAGACGGGGAGACCCACACGGCAACCCGATAGCGCCCGCCAAGCGCCTTGCGTGGGGGTTGCCTGGGTCTCCGTACCTCCGTACTGGCCCAGGCGGAGTTGGGGGAGGCCAACCAGCGTGCGCATTGCGCCATGGCACCCGGAGTGAGTATCAGGCAACATCCGCTGGGATGTTCTGAATGCGTCGCCGGCTGCCGGGTCAGCATCGTCTGTGCTCCCCCCAGGGACCCCTGCTCATGACTCAGCCATCGACCCTTCGGACGCCAGACAGCCTTCCCAGCAGATCGGCGAGGGCATGCTGGTCCGTGGCGCTGAGTGGGGCGAGCAGCGGTGCGAGCGCCTCCCACACCTGTGTGTGCAGGTCGGCAACCAGCTCGATCCCCTCGCTCGTCAGTCGGATATCGGTAGCCCGGGCATCGTCCGTGTTTGGCGTGCGCGTCACCAGACCTCGCTGTTGCGCGCGCGAAACGAGTCCCGACATCGTCTGCTTCTCCAGGCCAAGGTAGTCGGCCAGTTCGGTGATGCGCAGGTGACGGTCCCACAGAATGCCCAGGACACGAACCATGGTCAGGGACAGATCATGATCGGCCCCGATTCTCGTAATGATGGCCGTCGTGAGGAACGATACCGTCACCAGCGCGTCGGTCAGGTCCTCACTGGGTGTGAATGTCGTTGGGTCAGGGTGTGTTGTCATCGTGGGGTCACCGTGGCGGTTTCAGAGGAGGGGCGTGCGCTGGCGATTCGTGCGCCGGTGCCAAGCCATTGGGTCACGCATGCTCAGGTCTGGTCGCTATCTGCACGGCCGCCTCCCACAACGAATACATGCGGCGCATCTTGACATGGTTCGTATTGCGTAGCAATATTAGTTCGTATTACGAACCTGTTTTCAAAGTCGAGAGGATAGCCATGAAAGCCGCCATCATCACCTCGCCCGGAATCCTGCACTACGGTGACGTGGCCGACCCCACGCCTGCCGCCCCAGACCACATGCTCCTGCACGTCCTCGCCGTTGGTATCCACAACGTCACTCGCGGCCAGGCTTCCGGCGCGCACTACACGGCTACCGGCGAGCTCCCGGCCATTGCCGGAACCGACGGTGTCGGCCGCGACCCGGATGGCGCCCTCCGGTATGTGGTTCAGGGCCCCGGGATGCCCGGAACGATGGCAGAGCAGACGGTCATCGATCGCAACCGGAGCATCCTGCTTCCGGCCGCTGCCGATCCGTCCATCATCGCCGGGGCGATGAACCCCGCCATGGCATCGTGGCTCGCACTGCGATGTCGCATCTCGTTCACTCCTGGGCAACGCGTGCTGATTGTCGGTGCCACGGGCGCTTCAGGTACCCTGGCCGTGCAGATCGCGCGACACCTCGGCGCGTCTCAGGTCATTGCCGCTGGGCGCGATGAGCGGAAGCTCGCGAAACTGCCCGCATTGGGGGCGACCGATATCGCAACGCTGGACGACCCCCGGCTTGGCCAGCTGGCCAGGGACGTCGACATCGTGCTCGACTTCGTCTGGGGGGAGACGTCCGTCCACCTGATGGAGCGTGTACTCACGCAGCGGTCCGATCGAGAATGCCCACTCACGTGGATCCACCTTGGATCGATGGCAGGAGATATCGCGCCAATTCCTGGCCCGTTCCTGCGTTCCGCCAATCTTCACCTCATCGGCAGTGGATACGGTTCCATATCCGCCCTCGATATGCTCAACGAGCTTCCGCTGCTGGCAGAGGAACTGGCCCGGGGGTCATTTCGGATCGGTATCAGGGAGGTGCCATTACGCGACGTGGAGCGGGTCTGGGCAGAGTCCGCGCGCTCGGACGAACGGATCGTCATCATGCCCTGAGTGGATGGCATCTCCAATCCAGTTTCGCCGGATCGTGGGCAACGGCCACGCCGTTCCTCCAGATCTATTTCCCACCACCCAGCGACACGCGCCTTCTCCCTGGTGTCCTTGCCGGCCGATTTCTGCTCGGCGAGGAGCTTGCCGGGCCAGAAGAGGTCGATGAACCCCT
>CAZNQC010000021.1:0-6768 GCA_964574825.1 uncultured Sphaerobacteraceae bacterium
CCAATCGGCCAGTCGTGGCTCAGGTCCCACCATTTCGGCTTCTCCCGCTCGATCAGCGCCACTTTCTTTGCCCTGTTCCATTTCTTGAGCTGTTTTTCCCGCGCAATCGCGTCATCGATCCGAGGATGAACTTCGACGTATACCAGTCTCGATACGTCGTATTTGGCCGTGAAGCCGCCGAGAACCTTGTTGCGGTGTTCCCAGATGCGTCGCTCGAGATCGTTGGTGACGCCGATATACAGCGTGCGCGAGGGACTGGCGACGATGTAGACGTAGAACTCTCGGTATCTCATCGTGTGTCCCACTCGGTACCGGCTGCGCCGGGGGATGTCTCGACTCCGCTGCGCTCCGCTCGACATGACGGGAGTTCTTGTCCAGGGTGAGCTTGGCTCGGCCATGTGAGGGGCGTCATTGTCATCCACCCTGGATCACCGCGTGGCGGAAGGCCTGCCCCCAGATCCACCGGATCACCAGTGCCAGAATCACCACCCAGGCCGCCTGCAGCCCCAGGGCCGTCCAGATCGAGCCGGTGGCTGGGGCTCCGACGTAAATCGATACCGGGACGAAGGCGATCGCCTGGAATGGCAACACCTCCACGATGGTGCGCAGCGCGTCGGGCATGAACCAAAGAGGCACGATGGCACCGGTCGCGAAATTCCCAATCAGGCGGTAGACCATTTTGAACCCGTTCATCTCCAGGGTCCAGAAGGCGACCAGGCCAATCAGGACATTCAGCAGCATCGAGACCACCCAGGCCAACGCCAGGGCAATCGCATAGCCGATACCCGCCTCCATCGAGGCCGGGCCGCGCAGTTCCCCGACGATGAACGCGACCGGAAACGCCACTAGCAGCATCGGCAGTTTGCCGATCATGTCGCCCAGGCCGGAGGCGAAGAGTTGGAGTGGGTAGCCCACGGGACGGCTCAGATCGAATCCGATTTGCCCCTGCCGGATTCGGGCTTCGATTCCGCCGTCTATTTCCTGACGCAGGAAATAGACCTGCAGGTTCGCGAGAGTCAGGTAGACCAGCAACTGGGAGATGGCGATGCCGTCGACTTCGGTCCGGTCGCCGTAGGCCGCGCGCCAGACCACCGTCAGCAGGTACACCTGCACCCCAACCAGCACCAGCCCCATGAAGAGGTTGAACCGGTAGAGGAATTGATAGCGAATGGCGTAGCGGGCGAGTTCGGCCAGGCCGCCAAGGTTGCGGGCAATCGTCATCGCAGCAACCCGTTGTTCTCGGTGATCCGCCGGACCACGCCTTCCAGGTCTGGTTCGACGATGGCGATGTCGGAGACGGCGCCCTGGGCGATCACGGCCTGGATCAGGTCGGCCACGGCCACCCTTTCCGGGTCGAAGCGCACCGCAACCTGGGCATCGGTTTGGGTCACGATTTCCGCGCCAGCCATGGCCAGGGTCAATGGCGCGGCATCAAGCGTCTCGGCGGCGCGGGTTACCACCAGTTCTCGCCAGGGGGCGAAGCGGCGCTTCAGTTCGCTCACCGAGCCGTCGTAGAGGACTGTTCCCTGGGCGATGAAGATGATGCGTTTGCAGAGTCGTTCGACATCGGCCAGGTCGTGGGTGGTCAGGATGACGGTCGTGCCCCGTTCGCGGTTGATTTCTTCGACGAACTGGCGGGTTTTCTCCTTGGCGACCACATCGAGCCCCACGGTTGGCTCATCGAGGTAGAGAATGCGTGGTTCGTAGAGCATGGCGGCGGCGAGGTCGCCGCGCATCCGTTGACCGAGTGAAAGCTGGCGGACCGGGCGGTCGAGGAACGGCGTGAGATCGAGCAACTCCACCAGCTCGGCGAGGTTGCGCTTGTAACGGGTGTCGTCGACGCGGTAGAGCTTCGCGATCAGCTTCAGGGAGTCGGCCAGTGGCAGGTCCCACCAGAGTTGCGTGCGCTGGCCGAAGACAACGCCGATCTGAAGCGCATTTTGCTCGCGTTGCTCCCAGGGCACGTTGCCCGCGACGTCGACCGTGCCGCTGGTGGGCACCAGGATGCCGGAGAGCATCTTGATGGTGGTGGATTTGCCAGCGCCATTCGCACCGAGGTAGCCAACCAGTTCACCCTCGTCGACGGTGAATGAGACGCCATCGACGGCGCGGGTCGTTTCCGACTGGCGGGTGAAGAGGGTGCGGAGACCACCAAACGGCCCATCGAATCGCTTCGCCCGATGGAATTCCTTGACCAGCGAATCGACGGCAATGATGGGCACGAAATGAATCCTGGGGAAGTGGAAGGCGAACGATCGAGGGCGCCTGGGGCGCGAAGTGTCATGGTGACACGATCCACTTGACCGGGCAATGGCCGACGGAACCGACCTCGGGCCAGTGACGTTGAAAAGGTCATCACGCTTCGCCCGCAGAAAGGTTTCCCCATGCATCGCCGCCGCTTTCTTGCCCTGGTCACGTCGTTGGCCGTCGTTCCACACCTCGCGATTGCCCGGCAGTTCGAGGTGGAGGAGACGCCCGCACCGGACCAGTCCGCGCCCCGCTGGGAGGCCATTCGCTTCGAACATCCGGACCACGATGCGACCATTCGCACCATCGAAGCGCGGCAGAGTCTCTGGGACACACCGGCGGCCGCCGGCGCTGCGGCCGGATCGCTGACCGCCGACGCCGGAACTCCGTTGCCGGACGGCGAGTTTTACCACTCGGAGGTCCTCGATTGGTCACCCCGGATCGATGTGCGCGATGCCAACGAGGTCACCGGCCGGGAGTGGAACACGGTGGTTGGCGTGGCTGCGTTCACCACGTACTGGTCCCAGATCGTCGTGTGGGAGAAGCGCAGGCTGACGGTGGTGCTGGTGAGTGGGCAGTCGGCTGAATCGGTGCGGGACGAAGCCGAATCCATGGCCAATCTCGTGCTGAACCGGATGCCGGTGCCATGCGGGCCGAAGGAGCCCGAACTCCTGCCGACCATTGATGAAGTGCCCGCCGGGATGACCCTGGTTTGGCATGCAAGTCACACGGGCACGAAGCACGGAACTCCCGAAGCCGATCGGAAGGTGCTGGCCGAATGCACCCAGGTCGGGGAGCCAGGATGACTGATTTGCCGGTTTCGATGCAGCTGGCGGCGAACCCGGTGGAGCGCCTGGCCGAGGTGGCCTGATCCTGACGAAGACGGAAACGGGAGGCCACCGGTTCGCCGTGGCCTCCCGTTTTGTTCAGGCGAAGGGAATGCCCTATCCCGCGTTGGCGGCGGCTTCACCGAGAATCGGCATGAACGCGTCTAGCATGTACGGAATGGAAAGGGCCGAGAAGGCGGAGGATGCCATCACCAGGTCCTCGCCGATGATCGGGGCGAAGGACCCGCGCGCCACGGCCGGAATCGAATCGAACGTCGGCATCTGCACCGCCGCGTCATATTCCTCCTGGTTGGTGAACCAGAAGACGACGATGTCGGCGTCGAGCGAGGCGGCATCCTCGTAGCTCACCGGCACGAAATATTGCACCGAGGGGTCGACCTGCTCGTCGAGTTCCAGCACCAGGGGCGCTGGCTCGAGCCCGATACCGGCCAGGAAAAGCGAACGGGAGTCGGTGGACGTGTAGATGTTGAAGGTGGTGGAGCCGTCACCCATGTTGCCGTAGATGAAGGTTTTGCCCGCGAGGTCCGGATACTGCTCCACCTGGGAGCCGATCAGGGCTTCGGTGTCGGCCACTACCTGCGCGCCCGCAGCACTCATGCCGAGGGCTTCGCCCGTGATCAGTTGGACATCCTGCCACGAGGTGCCCCAGGCAACCTCCGGATAGGCCACGGTGGGGGCGATGGCAGAGAGGCGGTTGTATTCGTCTTCGGTGATGCCGGAGTAAGGAGCCAGGATCAGGTCCGGCGCCAGCCCGACGATCGATTCGTAGGGAATCTCGGCTGTGTCGAGGATGTCGGGCAGCTCGCGGCCGTCCAACGCGGTGCGGGTCCAGGGCAGGAACCCATCGGCATCGCCGCCCCAGGTATTGGCGGGAATGCCCACCGGATCCACCCCGAGGGCGATCACGGCATCCTGCGTGGACCAACCCCAGGTGACCACCCGGGTGGGGGCCGATTCGATCACCGTGTCGCCGTAGACGTGGGAAATCGTCACCGGGAAGGTGTCGGTGGCCCCTGCGACCGGTGATGCAGCCGGAGTAGCGTCCTGGGCGAACGTTGCTCCGGGCAGGCTGGCCACGAGGGCGGCGCCGGCCGCCCCGCTGATCGTGCCGAGCATCAAGCGGCGGCGGGACAAGGCGGAGTTAACCATGGTGCTGCTCCTGATTGGTGGATGACGGAGAAATCGTGCCGATGGACCCGGTGGTATTGCAACCAGCGGGCAGTATATCCGACCTGAATGGTCAAAGTTGAGGACATGGCTTGCGGTTGCGGCTCACACGCGGTCGTTCTGGGCGAAATTGGGTTGGGGCTGCTTCCGGGAGAATGAGGACAATCGAGTATGGTGGTGGCGCGATGGTGGGCATCAGACCGGGTGCCTACCCCGGCTGACGTGCGTGGATACGACCATCGATCGGGGCGGATGGAACCATTGGGGCCGTTTGATGGTTGAACATAGGTAACGAGGCTTTGTCCCAAGGCCTATCGTGCTGCCCACTGGAGGGTTCTGGCTCACCATGATTTCGACGCGTTGGCTCGTGCAGTCCCTCCTGATCGTGTTCGCGACCTGCGCGAGTGTGGTGCCAGTTTCGGCCCAACGGGAGACGGGTGCGTGGCAGGTGAAGAACTCGGTGACGATCGAAGCCGATGCCTTCGCCCCCAAGCTCTCGCCCGATGGCCGCTGGATCGCCGGGATCAGTGATCTCGAGGACCGGCACCTGTGCATCTGGCGGGTGCGGACCGGCGAGGAGCGCTGCAACGAGGAATCTGCGCGCGTGGCCGAGGCAACGATCGCCTGGTCGCCGGACAGCAAGTACGTTGCCTGGTCGCAGAACGGGCACCAACTCGACAGCGACATTTTCGTGCTCGATGTGCTGAATGATTCGTTGACCAACTACACCGACGACGAGGTTGATGACCTGAAGTCGGCGGCGACGGCCAGCCGCTTCGTGATCTACGATCGCTGGCCGGTCTGGAACGAGGACGGTTCGGAGATCGTTTTCCTGCGCATTCTTGACCCGCGCAGCGATATTGGCCAGCGGCAGATCTCCGTGTCCCGCATCCTGCTCGATACCGGCCAGGTCGTGCGCAGCCAGGACATCACCACCGACGAGCCTCTCGAGTTCGTCGCCGAGATGCTTGGCGTGGTGACGCCGCCAGTGCTGACCCCCGACGGTGTCTTCATTTTCGCCTTGCGGGGAGGGGCGGATGTGGCCGGGGTCTATGCGGCTGACCTGACCACCTCTCGCCTGGACCTGTTGTCGTCCAACCCTGCCATCCAGCCGTCGAATGTGCCGCTGGTGACCGGCAGCACCGCCGATGGCGACCGCATCACGTTCTACTGGCTGTGGGGTGATTTTGGCATTGGTGACGACCAGTATCCCTATGGCTGGCTGGACCGGGAGAGCGGTGAGATCCAGCCCATTGAGGTCCGGGCGCGGCGCGGCACGATCGTCGCGTCACCGCCGACGTTCTCGCCGGATGGCACCGCAATCGTCTACGGAGTGACGGATGACCTGCAGACGAGCCGGGGGGCGACGATTGTGGTCAAGGACCTGGAGACTGGTGCGGTGACCGAAATTGCCTCCGGGGTCAGCCTGCAGTTCTGGGAAGGGGTGACGGGCCTCACCTGGACAGCGGGCAACCAGATCGTGGTGCCGCTGGACGATGGGAGCTTCGAGGTCATCAGCCTGGAGCGGACCTGATGCGTGACGGCGGAACGGGTGGATTGGCGGCGCTGAAGATTGCGGTGGTGCTGGTGGGGCTGGGCGGCGCGCTGGTTGCCGGATTCTTCATGCTGATGGGGCCGTGGATTTCCACGCCGTCGCCGGAGGGGGTGGTCCTTCTCGCGTCGGTTGCCTATCCGTTGTTGCTGGGCGCATCCGCCTTCATCGGCGTCGCCAGCCTGCGGGCGGCCTTTGGCGCCGCGGTGCTCGCCGTGCTTTCGGCCGCCCTGGTGGTCTGGCAGTATCGGGGCGACGAGCCGCTGGGAAACCTCTTCTGGTTCACGGTCATCATTGCCGCGCCCGGGTTGGTGCAATCGTTGCTGACCGGACTTGGTGCGATGTTCGAGGGTGAGCGAGCGCCACGGTAGAGACGAATGTACTTCCGTTGTCACTGGTGCACGCGGGAGGGTTTCGCCTCATGCCGGGCGGCCGGATGGTACCGTTCACCCAGTGAGGCGGCAGTTTTCGCGGGTGGGGTGCGCAGGTGATCAGGTTCTTCCGGGCGGCAGCGGTGTTGGTGGGGGTGATTGGTGGGTGCCTGGTGGCCATAGCGATGCTGGGTGGACCACTCAGTGAGGATCCCGGCCCCAATGCCTTCGAGCGCTTCGTGATGTTTGCCTATCCCATTTGCCTCGTGCTGGGCGGGGTCTTCGCGCTGCTGCGAGTGAAGATCGGGTTGCTGTACGGCGGTCTGGGCGTGGTGTTCGCCGTGATCTTCGTGGTGTTGATGCTGGTCGGCAACGAGGATACCTGGGGCGATACGTCGGGCCTGGCGAAACTGCTCTATGCCATCATCGTGGTTGGTCCTGCCCTGATCCTCAGTTCCCTCTGCTGGAGCGTGATGCGGGAATCCGAACGGCTCGCTGCCTGATCGTGTCATGCCGGATCTGGGAGATCGCTTGGGCACTCGCCGTGGAGGCGTCACAGACCCCAGCGATTGGCGGTTGGGGA
>CAZNQC010000021.1:6868-12270 GCA_964574825.1 uncultured Sphaerobacteraceae bacterium
GGGCGATGAAGATGCCTGGGATCGCGTGATCGACGTCAATCTCAAGGGCACCTGGTTGTGCATGCGGGCCGAACTGCGACAGATGCTGGCGCAGGGACATGGTGCGATCGTGAACTGCTCGTCAGTGGCCGGATTGGTCGGATTCCCCACCTCGGCGCCATACGTGGCCAGCAAGCACGGGGTGATCGGGTTGACGAAAACGGCGGCGCTGGAAGTGGCCGAGCGCGGCATTCGGGTCAATGCCGTCTGCCCCGGTGTGATAGACACCGCGATGGTGGAACGGGCGCTGGGAACTGGCGACCAGGCAGCGGCGGCGACCAAAGCCATGGAACCGATGGGCCGCATGGGGCGGCCAGAAGAGATCGCGTCGGCGGTGCTGTGGCTTTGCTCGGACGGGGCGGGATTCGTGACCGGCGAAGCATTGGTGGTCGATGGCGGGATGGTTGCCCGCTGACGACCAGGGAACAAACCCAGACTTGTCGGAGTTGGGATCGGGCCGGGGAAGGGGGAATTCACCTCCCCCAGCCCGGTCCGTTCTGGTGTCTGGCTGGATGCGTCATCGACCGGCTCCGCACCGGCCAGGTTCTTGCCGAAAGCTCCCGGAAAACCCCTGGGAACCATGGGGGTGGATGTGACGTTCACTACTGCGGGACAGCCAGCAGGCTCTCCATGCAGGAGCCGTCAATTACGCAGGATACGATCTCGCCTCCGCGGGGTGAGCTTGCCGTTTGCGTAAAAACCGGCACCACCACATTCCAGCCTGGGCTCATCTAGCGAACACGGTGCGTGTTGATCGTAACGGTGAGGCCAATCTCAAGGAGTTTTTCCGGATGAATCGTTTGCGAATCGCGTCAATGCTGGAACATTCCCTCTCGCGCCGGAACCTCGTGCAGCGCGCGGCAATCGCTGGTGCGGGCGCCGGTGTCGCCCTGGCCTCAGGTGGCCGGTTTGCGCTGGCCCATCAGGATGGCGCGGGTGATGGTGAGTATCCCGAAGTCGTCATCGTGGCCCGTGAAATGGCGTTCGAAGTTGCAGAAAGCTTCGAAGGTGGCTTCGTCAAGCTGACGCTCGATAACCAGGGCACCATGGATCACCACGTGATGATGATGCGCGTCAATGACGACGCGACGGTTGACGATGTGCTGGCGGCCCTCGCTGAGCCATCGTTCGAGCCGGTCTTTGCCGTCGCCACCAGTCTTGGCGGTCCGGCGGCTGGACCTGGCCTCACCGCGTCGGTGATCGTCGATCTCCCGGCTGGTTCGTACGTGCTGATCTGTGCCATTCCGGGCCCGGACGGCATGCCGCACTACGCGATGGGCATGCAGGCCGTGGTCGACGTGACCGCGCCCGCAGTGGCGCTGGAGGCGCCAGCTGCCGACGCGACAGTGGAACTCATGGAGATGATGTTCCACGGGATGGGCGAGAGTTTTGCGGCCGGACCGACTACCTGGGAGGTGGTGAATGCCGGTGCCGCCATTCACGAGTTGCTGGTGATGCAGCTGGCCGAAGGGTTTACCAGCGACATGTTCCTGGAGCTGGTGCTGGCACCGCCGACCGAGGCGACGCCGGGCGACGAGGCGGCAGAGCCGGCCGGCCCGCCGCCGTTCGCGATGATTGGCGGCGTGGCGCCGATGAATCCGGGCCAGACCAATTTCCTGCCGCTCGATCTGGCAGCCGGTGACTACGTGGCGATCTGCTTCGTGCCGGACCCGGAAACGGGCGCGCCGCACGCGGCGCTCGGCATGGTGATGCCGTTCGTGGTGGCGTAGAGGACGGATACCCGGGCAGTGCCATGCTGGCCGGGTATCTCGTTTTGGCAAGGTGGGCCAGTGATATCGATGATGCAGTCACTGGCCCACCGCCGTTTCTGGTGTCTTCGTGGGGACGGACCTTATCCGCGCTTGCGGGCGACCCAGATTTCCTCAGCGGGCCAGTGGCGGGCCCATTCCAGTGGCGTGTGGCCGAAGTCTGACGTGGCCTCCGGGCGGGGCTCGAGTTCCAGGAGGGCTTCGATCTCGAAGCCGTTTGCCCGCAGCAGCCGGATCCACTCACCATGGGGCAGATGGAACTCGACGGTCTCGTCATCGGGCCACTCGAACCGGTGCATGCCGAACAGTGGCCGGCGCAACTCGGTGGTGGCTTTCACGTCGATGGTGTCGTCCGGGCTGGTGGCCAGCATGGCGATCAGCCCGTTGCCAAGGAAGACCAGCGAGCCGCCCGGTCGCAGCAACCGGCTGGCCTCGGGAATCCAGGCGTAGGGGTCGCACCAGATCGACGCTCCGTACTCACTGATCGCCAGGTCGAAGCTGGCGTCGGAGAATGGCGTGGCTTCGGCATTGCCGAGCAGGAGCGGGAATTCGATGCCGAACTGTTCCTGCATGCGGCGCGCGGTATCCAGTTGGGCCGGGGAGTTGTCGATGCCGGTGACGTTGGCGCCACGGCGGGCGAGCCACGAGCCGAAGTAGGCTGTGCCGCAGCCAAGTTCGATGACATCCAGGCCTGCCACTGACGGTGGCAGCGACTGCAATGACGACTCGGGAACGTGGAGCTCGCCCCAGGTGATCTCGGTCTGGCCCCAGGCGCGGGGAGCCCAGGTGGCGTAGCTCTCCGCCATGTTGTCCCATTCGGTGCGATTGCGCTGGACGTGCTCCGGCAGTGGTTCGGGCATGGCAGAGTGGCTTTCGCGGGTGGCTAGCGCTCGGTCATCCAGGCCACGAGATCGACCCGCGCGATCGAGACGACATCCTGGCCCACGATCCGGGCCTTGAGCCGCCGGGCATGTGCTGCCTCATAGATGCGGTCAATGCTGCAGCCAGCCAACTCGGCAGCCTCTTCCGGCGTGTAGGTATCCTGCCGGAACAGGGTATCGAATTCGTTGGTTTCGGGCGTGGAATTGGTCTCGTTCGACATGATCTGGTCCTCGTTGGCGCTGATTCGGGCGACGGATGCGGCTGGTTTGTCAGCCTGATTGCGGTGACTGTACTACATGCGAGCGGGGAGGCCGGGTGGTGTCATTCCTGGGTTCCGCGCATCGGCACCAGCACGAGCGGGGCCTCACCTTCCCGCACCAGCTTCTCGGCCACACTGCCCAGGAACCAGCGACGGAACCCGCCATGGCCATGCGAAGTCATCACCACCAGGTCGTCGGCCTTGGTGTTCCAGAGCAAGACGAAGGCTGCGGTGCCGCGCTGGATTTCGGTGTCCACCTCGATCTGCTGTTCTCGCAGCGGTACCGCCACAGCTTCCAGATAGGCCAATGCCTGCTCTTCGGTCACCGCGCGCGCATCGTCGAACGTTTCGCCGATGTCCGGGGCGTCAGGACCTTCCTGCCGGGCGTCGCGGATGGTGGCGCGAACGTCATCCAGGCCGACAACCCGCACCAGGTGGAGGGGAACCTCCAGGGTGCGGGCCAGCTTCGAGGCAATCTCCAGCGCACCTTCCGCCCGTGGTGAGCCGTCCAGCGGCACGACGACGCGGCGCCGGGGGGTGACCGCGGTGCCAGCCTGCGACCGGACGAGCAGCGTGGGTGTGGTGCCATGGCGACTGACCCGGTCGGCCACCGAGCCGAACAGCGCGCGACTGGCCGCACCCTGGCCGCGCGTGGTCATCACGATCAGGTCGCTGGCGGTGGCCGTTTCGATGATCTCCTCGGCCGCGTCACCGAAGACTGCGGCGATGTTGACGGTGATGCCCTGGTCCCGCAGGGGAGCGGCCAGGTCATCCAGTTCAGCGAGCAATGGCGCGAACTCCTCATCGTCGGGCCGCACGACGGTGCCGGGAATAGTGAGGAAGTCGTCCGTCACGATGCGCAGAATGGTGACCTGGGTCGGTTTCAGCACCTGGACGACTTCGAGTGCGCGGCCCGATTGGGCTGAGCCGTCGTATGGCACCAGCAAGCGCAGTGCCGGGGTCGCCGGGTTGTTCATGACACACCTCCCTGTGCGTTCATCGATGCGCGACAGAGCGCTCGATGTGGGGACGAAATGATCTCTTTCTCCATTATGCGACCCATGAGCGGAGCAAACAGGGCTGGACGCGTTGCAACTCCGTGGCAGGATGGGGGTGAAGAGATCGTTTCAACACACCTGAGGAGGGACCGGATGGAGTATCGACGACTGGGCCGGACGAATCTGGATGTTTCGGTGATGGGGTTGGGCACCGGGGGACCAAGCCAGCTCGGGCAGAAGTCTGGGGTGGCCGAGGCCGAGGCGCACCAGGTGGTGCGGGAGGCGCTCGAGCTGGGGATCAACCTGATCGACACCGCCGCCGCGTATGGTGCCAGCGAGGAGATTCTGGGCCGGGCCCTCGCTGGGATTGACCGCGATCGCTACGTGTTGTGCACCAAGAGCACCGACAAGACGGGTTCGGGCGCGGAATCGCGGCCCCGCACCGGTGCGGAACTCCGCGACTCGGTTGAAGCCAGCCTCCGGCGGCTCGGCACCGATGTGATCGATGTCTTCCAGTTGCACGCGGTGCTGCCGGAGGGCTACGACCACGCGCGAAGCGAACTCGTGCCAGTGATGCAGGACCTGCAGCGGGAGGGCAAAATCCGGTTCCTGGGGATCACCGAGTCGTTCGCGGCGGATCCGGCCCGGGAGGTGCTGCAACGGGCCATGGCGGATGGCGTGTTCGACACGATGCTGGTGGGCTACAACCTGCTCATGCCTGGCCCCGAAACGGATGTGTTGCCCCTGGCCGAGCAGACCGACACGGGCGTGCTGGTGATGTGTGCCGTGCGGCGCCGGATTGCGCGGCCCGCTGCCCTGGCCGAGCTGATCCGGTCGCTCAAGGCGGAGGGGCTGATCGCTCCGGACGCGCTGCCGGAGGACGCCCCGCTCGACTGGTTGCTGCACGATGGCGTGGCCTCGGTGCCCGATGCCGCCTATCGCTATGTGGCGATGCAGCCGCAGGTGGATTGCGTGCTCACCGGGACCGCCAGCGTCGATCACCTGCGGGCGAATGTGGCCGCGGTCGAGGCCGGCCCGCTGCCAGAGGCGGATGTGGCGCGGCTGCGCGAGATTTTCGGGCCGGTTGGCCGCAAACTCGGAGATTGATCAGACCCGCAGAACGTGACAAGGGGCGGCGCTGGCGAGAAACCAGCGCCGCCCCTTGTGATTCGTTGCGCGTAGTCTGCTGCTAACCGGTTCAGTCTTCGATGGTGAAGGCCTGGGTGAAGGCCTCTTCGCCGTCGATGGTGATGACCAGTTCGTAGTCGCCGGGTTCGAACACGTCGTCCTCCGGGATCAGCCGCGCCGACTCCGAACCAGTTTCGTCGCCGCGCCAGGCTTCGGGGTTGGTGGAGGTGAGCAGGTCACCCTCGAAGTAGAGATCCGCTTGCCACGCCATCCCGTCTTCCATGTCGACGAACGAGATGGTCGCGGTCAGGGATTCGAACTCACCGC
>CAZNQC010000021.1:12370-28340 GCA_964574825.1 uncultured Sphaerobacteraceae bacterium
CCGTCTTCCATGTCGACGAACGAGATGGTCGCGGTCAGGGATTCGAACTCACCGCTGAGGACGCCGCGGCGGGCGGTGACCGAGGTGTCATCGGTCGTGCGGCCGCGAATCGATATGCTCTCGATGTTGACGGTGTCGCCCGGGGTATCGACCTCGTCGCTATCGGATCGGAAAACTTCCACTTCACCAGAGACGAAGGTCTCGCCCTCGACCGTGATTTCGGCCGAGTAGACGCCGGCATCAAGGAACGGCGCGGAGGCTTCCGCGGTCAGGAAGATCGAGACGCAGCCGTGCGGGTTGTAGGCGTCGCGCCATTCGAGTTCGGTCTGGAACAGGATCTCGCCGTCGAGGAACCAGGTCACATCCAGGACTGACTCATCCGGAATGGTGGAGTCGAAGCAGGCTTCCAGCCGGCGAATGTCGGTCATGTCCTCGATGACGTTGCCCTCATCGTCCATGCCTGTGAATGCGATGTTCTCGATCAGGGGATCGGATGGATCGACCGGTTCATTGGTCGGTGTGGGTTCGGGCGTTTCGTCCGGATTGACCGGGGTGGCAACGTCGAACTCGAGACCGGTGGCTTCTTCGGCGAACGCGCGGGCCAGGTTGCCGGGAATGATGATGGTGTAGTTGCCGCCGGTACCGATACAGCCATCCTTGTCGTCAATCACCCCGTCGCGGTTTGTATCGCCGGGGCGGCAATCGTCCCTGGTGCCAGCGCTGGGAATGCCGATGAACAGACCGTCCTTGTTGATGGCCGTTCCGCCCGAGATACCACCCGAACCGACCGCATCGGAATAGATCCAGTCGATGCCGTAGCCGTTGTCGCCCCAACCACTGAAGATGCCTTCGCTGACGCGGCGGTTGACACCGGCGTTGCCCGGGTAGCCGATCATCGTGATCGTTTCGGGCTCGCGCAGCAGGTCGGAGTCGCCGAACTGCACGTGGGGGAAAGGATTGCGGCGAGTGTTGACGCGCGAGCCGTCCGCACCCTCGGTGATCTGCACGACCGCCATGTCTTCGGCTACCGAGGATTCATCGATGACTTCGATGCGATAGGCATCGGTGGGTACGCCGCGCTCGTCCGGGGCCCATGCCAGCAAGCTGAGGGCCACGTCGCCTCCCCGTGAACCGGCCTGCTCCGAGCAGAAGTCCTCGAGTTCCGCAGGCAGTTCCATTTCCGTGGCGGAGGTTACATGGTGGTTGGTCAGGATATGTCCATCTTCACTGATGATGGTGCCTGAGCCGTTGCCGAACTCAATGAGGCCACCCTGGGGATACTCACAGAAGAACGGGTCCGCGCCCCGCGCCGCCGGAGTGACCTCGATCACCATTTGCAACCGCACGGAGGCCTGGAGCACGTTGTCGGGCAGGCCGGTCTCCTGGGCTGCGGCGGGAGTGCCGGTGAGCGGCAGCAGCGATGCAAGCAGAAACAGCATGGTGATGATGGGAACCAACCTCTTGCGGTTGGTGGAGACAGCGAACGACCTCGACATGCAGACACCCTCAATCCTGGATGAACCCAACCAGCGCTCGGGAAAGCACACGTCATGGAATGACCCGTTACGCTGATACCACAATCAGGAAACGGTCGCAGACGGCAGGAAGTTCCCGGCGACGGGGCACATGGTACCGCTGAACTCGGCGATCACAAGGCAAAATCAGGGACGACCGTTGTGATGTGCGTGACGTGGCGGTCCGGATGGCAATCCGATCCTGGCGCGTGTTCGAAGTGCGATCTGGTGCTGGATGGCATGAAATCACGATTGCCGGGGTGGCGATGGAGGGTAGCCGAGCGTACCATGGAGCGATGGACGGGATATTCCGTTGCGTAGCTCATGCAGGAGGTATCCGTGGCAACATTGACCGTGGTGAAGTTCGAGGATCCAAATGGCGCCGAAGAGGCGTTGGGGTTGCTTGAAGGGCTGCAGAAGCAGAGCCTGATCAAGATTCAGGATGCTGCCGTGGTTTCGTGGCCAGAAGGCGCCAAGAAGCCCAAGACGCGCCAGTTGAACAACCTGGCGGGAGCGGGCGCGATGGGTGGAGCCTTCTGGGGTCTGCTCTTCGGTCTGCTGTTCTTCGTTCCGCTGCTGGGTGTGGCCATCGGGGCACTGACCGGTGCCTTGACCGGTGCGCTGGCCGACGTTGGCATTGACGACGATTTCATCAAGTCCACGCGGGAGAAAGTCACGCCAGGCACGTCGGCACTCTTCCTGCTCAGCACCGACGCGGTGCAGGACCGGGTGGCCGAAGAGTTCAAGCAGCTGCCGCCGTATGAGCTCATCGCCAGCAATCTTTCCAGCGATGAGGAGTCGAAGCTGAAGGACGTCTTCGGCGCCTGAGGCTGAAACTGCGACCAGGTCAAGCGGGAGGGGGATGATCATCCCCCTCCCGCTTCCCGTTCGTTCGGGTGGTTTGCAGGCCTGGTGCATGATGGATATGAACGATACGCATGTACCAGGACATGCTCTCCACGTGGTCGAAGGCTGCTGAGAAAGCGAACCAGCCGAAGATATGGCGACGGGGGCCGCCTGCATGACTACCGGCATCGCGATGCAATTCGGGTCCAGTCGAAGACATCCACACGAGCGTGTGGGTGATGTTGTCGCGGAGAAACACTTACCTCGCCCGCGGCTGATATCCATGCTCCATGGCGATTGGCAGGTGCTGGAAGTCCTGGCTGGTCCAGGATTTGGGAAAACCGCGTTGATTTCCCAATGGGCCCATGGATTGGGCCAGGGCGTGGGCTGGCTGCGGTTGGACGCCAGGTGCAACGATGCGGGGGTGATGGCCGCTGCGTTGCAACACGGTACGGCAAATCTGCCACCGGGTTCCCTGTTGATCCTTGACGACGCTGACAGCATCGTGAATCGATCGAGCTGGGAGCGTGTCGAGCAGGTGCTCGATCGGTTCCGGCTGGTGATCCTCAGCAGACGACCGGCTGGACTGCGTCTGGCGCGCTGGCGTGCCCAGGGTCTGGTCCGGACGATTCTGGCGGATGATTTGCGATTCACGCTGCGTGAGACCTACACCCTGCTTGGTACCCACCTGCATTCCCGGATGAACAGCGATCAGATTCGGGTGTTGTGGACAATCACCCGGGGCTGGGCGGCCGGGCTGGCGCTCGCCAGTGTGGCGGAGCGCCAGTTCAGCGGCGCCACCCGGTTTGATGAACGGCATTGGCAGTATTGGGATTACCTCGTCGACGCCTTCCTGGTCGAAGAGGTGCTGGATGTCCTCCCGGACGATTTGCGGGAGGTGATGCTGCAGACCGCCGATTTGCCGTACCTCAGCGAAGATCTGGCCTTGCCCGAACTTGACAGAAACACGTTGCAGCGCCTTCGCGCCGAGGTCTCCCTGCTCGAAGTTGATGACTTCGAACCCCGTTGGTATCGCTATGACCCCTTGCTGGCGGCCACGCTCCGGCGGCAGGCGCAATTGGCCCAGCCGCACGACTGGCCACCAGCGTCTCGCCGGGAGATCGTCGAGCGGTTGATCGAAACCGACCGGGTGCGGGCCGCGGCAGACCTTGCCCGCCGCACCGGCAACGACGAGCTCTTCATCGCCGCCCTGCACAAGCTGGGTCCTCACCTCGAGTTGATGAGTTACTTCGACGAGATGATCACCTGGCTCGACCTTGCTCCCGGCCAGCAGCGTTTTGGCCAACCCGATCTGCATCACACCGTGCCCCTGGGATATCCGGACCTGGACTACTGGTGGATGCTGGGCAGGCTTGGCCTGGGGCGCACCTTTGGCGTGGCCGAGCGCCTGCGTCAGGTCGAGGCTGATTGGATATCCACCGGTTCGCCATTGACGACGGGGCGGGCTCACCTCCTGCGCGGAATGCTGGCGTTTCACGAGTGTGATGGCCCAACCGCGATTGCCCAGCTCTCCGCGGCGCGGGCCACGCTGCCGGAAGCGGCCAGGATGGAGCATCTCTATGCTGCCACCCTCGAAGGCGGCCAATTCGTGCGCGATGGTCGCGATGACCTGGCTGTTGAGCCGCTGGAGGTGGCGGAACGGATTGTGCGCAATCAGTCAATCCGCGGGCGGTGGGGATGGCGCACCGTTGCCGCCGAGCGGGCCAATACCTATGCGTTGCGAGGCGATCTGCATTCGGCCGTGACCAAGTACGAGTTGATGCTGGCGGAGATGCCGGCCGAAATGCCCGATGTGGAAGGCTATTTGCGGTGTCGCCTGCTGGCGATCCAACTTGAGCAGCATCACCTTGATGAGGCCCAGGCGACCTTTGAACGGATCGAGGATCTGCTGGGCGCGGAACGGCAACGGTGGCGCAATGGTCCGGATATTGCCCGGATTCAGGCGATTCTCGACGATCACCGGCGGATCGATGTGGTCGACTGGCGACACGATGCCGCGATTGCCCGGCTGCGCCTGATGCTCGCCCGGGGCAACGTGGATGAGGCCGAGCATTGGGGCGGAAATTACCTCAAACTCGTGCGGCATCTGCCCCAGAAAACGCAGATCGTGCTGCTGCTGGCCGGGGTTTGGCTCGACCGGCGGGAGGGGCCGATGGTTGAGAGCTGGCTGCGGGACCTTGGGCCCGGCTACTGGCCATGGGTCAGGGTGTTCGGGGACATCAACCCACTCCTCCTGGCAATCGATCTCGATCTTGCCCGCGGCAACGAAGCCGCCGCGTTGCACCAGGCGCAGATCTTCGTGACCGCGGCGGCCGAACGGCAACGCTGGTCCGAATACGTTGCTGGCTCGATGCGACTGGCGCTTGCCTGCGACATGGTCGGAGATGACGACGGTGTCCACCAGGCCCTCGCGGAGGCAGCTCGCGTGGGTGTGCCGGGCGGCTTCGACCAGTCCTTCCAGATTTCGGGGTGGCAACTGGAAACGCGGTTTGCGTCCCTGTGGACCGAGTTCGCCATGCCCCGGTGGGCGCCCCAGGCCGCAGTCGAACAAGGGCTGCTTACCCAGCGGGAGGTTGAAGTGCTGGCCCTGGTGGCCGAGGGGATGAGCAACAAGCAAATCGCGACCACGTTGTTCATCTCGGTCAACACCGTGCGGAACCACCTGGTTCGGATCTCGCGACGGCTGGAGGCGGGATCGCGCACGGAAGTGGTGGCCAGGGCCAGGGGATTGGGTCTTCTGAGCTGATCGGGCGCCGAATTGGTTCATTTGTACTCTTCACGACGTTTCGCACCACACGCAAAATGCAGGTACGGAATGGAGATTTCTGCCTGGCCAGCCCCCCGGTCATCGAGACCTGTGGCTTGTGCAGAAGTCTCCAGACCAGCACACTCCTTTCCAAACCTGCGAACAAGCGCTTGATGAACAGGAGACGTGCGCGTGTACAAGCGAATTGTGGTTCCCCTCGATGGATCGACCGTTGCCGAATCGGCACTCCCGCAGGCGAAGGATCTGGGCCGCCTCTATGGTGCCCGGATCGTGCTTGTGCGGGTGGCGCACCTGCCACGCGCAATTGCGTCGCCGGTGAGCATGCATGGCACGGGGATCAATCCTCCGTTTGGGGTCATCGTCGAGAACGACGAGGCGGCTGATGGGGCCCACGAGCAATCGTATGTGGACGGCGTGGCGCGCACGTTGCGGGCCGAGGGGTTCGATTCCGAGGGGATGGTGCTGACCGGTACGCCAGGGAGCGCCATCGTCAGCGTGCTGGAGCCCGGCGACCTGCTGGTGATGACGTCGCATGGACACACCGGGTTGCGCCGCCTGTTCATGGGGAGTGTCGCGTCCGATGTGGTGAAACGAGCGCCGGTGCCCGTGTTCATCCTGCGGTCCGCGACCGAGGACTAGTTTTGCGGCAGCCGGCGAGCCATGCCGGAATGGAGAAATGAGATGACGACCAAGGTCGACGCCGCGCGAACGTTTTCCCGGGACCATGCCGATACTTTCGTGGCCGAACTGTGCGACATGCTGCGGATTCCCAGTCTCAGCGGCGATCCTGCCCACGCCGGTGATGTGCGGACCATGGCCAACTGGCTGGCCGACCACATGACCGGCCTTGGGCTCGACAATGTCGCGGTGATGGAAACGGCTGGTCACCCGGTCGTCTATGGCGAGTGGCTGGGGGCCGGGCCTGACGCTCCCACCGTGCTGGTCTACGGGCACTACGATGTGGTGCCAGCATCGCTGGAGGATGGCTGGGAGACCGATCCGTTCGATCCGGTGATCAAGGATGGGCGGGTGTTTGCCCGTGGCGCCACCGATGACAAGGGGCAGTTGTTCATCCACATCAAGGCACTGCAGGCGTGGCTGGCAACAGCCGGGGCGGCCCCGGTCAACATCAAGTACCTGATCGAGGGCGAGGAAGAGGTGTCGTCGCCAAACCTGTCGCCCTTCATCCGCGAGCATCTCGACCTGCTCAAGGCCGACGTGGTGGTGATCAGCGACTCCTCGATGCGCGTGATCGAGGAGCCCGCCATTACCCACAGCCTGCGGGGCATGACCTATCTCGAAGTCCATGTCACCGGCCCGAAGGAAGACCTCCACAGCGGGTTCTACGGCGGTGCGGTTCATAACCCGGCCGTGGCCCTGGTGCAGATTCTCGATCAGCTCTACAACCTCGATGGCACCATTGCCGTGCCCGGGTTCTACGACGCCGTGGTCGAGGTGACCGAGGCCGAGCGCGAGATGATCGCCAAAACGGGGATCACCGAGGAGCAACTGACGGACGTGACCGGTGTGCCCGCGCAATGGGGTGACCAGCGGTTCACGATCAAGGAGCGTGTCTCGGCCCGGCCGACCCTGGATATCAACGGGATCTGGGGTGGCTACAGTGGACCCGGACCCAAGACCATCATTCCGGCCGCCGCCGGGGCCAAGCTGAGTTCCCGCCTGGTAGCGAATCAGGACCCGCAGCATATTTTCGACCTCGTTCGGGACTTCGTTGCGTCGATTGCGCCTGCTACGGTCAATGTTGAAGTGAAGCTCATCACCACCGGGCTTCCGGCGCTGATTCCGATGGACCTGCCGGAGATGCAGGCTGCCGCCCGGGCCTACCAGCGCGGCTGGGGCCACGATGCGGTGTTCACCCGCGGTGGCGGCAGCATTCCAGTGGTGGCCGACTTCGTTGACCTGTTGAAGGTGCCGGTCGTGATGATGGGCTACGGGCTCGACGACGACGGCCTGCACGCGCCGAACGAGAGCTACAGCCTGGAAATGTTTGCCCGCGGCATCGAAACGGCCATTGTCTACATGGATGAGTTGGCTGCCCTCAAGGGGTAAACCGGATCCACCAGTCTCGAAAGGAAGCGGGTATCACGCATGGCTTCGTCACCCTTTGTCGCGGAAGTTGAAGAACGGTTTCTGCGGTACGTCCAGATCGACACCACGGCCAACCCTGATTCCGCCACCAGCCCAAGTTCCGCCATCCAACTGGATCTCCAGCGGCTGCTGGTTGAGGAGCTGAAGGACATCGGCGCGCAGGATGTCGAACTGACGGAATACGGCGCCGTGCTGGCGACCATTCCCGCGACGGTCGATACGGAAGTGCCCGTCATTGGGTTGCTGGCCCACGTCGATACCTCGCCGGCATTCAGCGGCACCAACGTGAAGCCCATCGTGCACCGGAACTACGACGGCAGCGATATCGTGCTGCCGGATGATCCGAGCCAGGTGCTGTCGACCGCCAACCTGCCGTATCTGAAGCAAAAGATCGGCGAGGACATCGTCACGGCCAGCGGTACGACATTGCTGGGCGCCGATGACAAGGCGGGTGTGGCCATCGTGATGGCGGCAGCCCGGGCCTTGCTGGCCGACACCGCGATTCCGCACGGCAGGATTCGGATCGGGTTCACGCCGGACGAAGAAATTGGCCGGGGCGTGCATGCGGAGTTTCCGGCCGATCTTGGCGCCGACTTCGCCTACACCTTCGATGGCGCCGAGCGGGGTGAGGTGACGTACGAAACGTTCTCGGCCGACGGCGCGGTGGTCCACATCGAAGGTGTCTCGATCCACCCGGGCCAGTCGAAGGACAAGATGGTCAACGCGCTGCACCTGGCAGCCAAGATCATCGACACTCTACCGCAGGTGACGAGGACACCTGAGACGACCGACGGTCGCCAGGGGTTCCTGCATGTGCACACGGTGCATGGCGGGGCAGCGGCGGCTGATTTGCAGTTCATCATCCGGTCGTTCGAACTGGACGAACTTGAGGAACTGGGCTCGCTGCTGCAACAGGTGAGCGCCACGATCCAGGCGACCGAGCCCCGCGCGAAGATCACCTGCACCATAACGCCACAATACCGCAACATGCGCTACTGGCTCGAAAACGACATGCGACCGGTTGACCTGGCCCGTGACGCCTGCCGCGAAACCGGCGTCGAGCCGTTCTCGATTCCGGTGCGAGGCGGCACCGACGGCTCACGGTTGACGGAACTCGGCGTGCCGACACCCAACATCTTTACCGGCATGCAGGAGTTCCACGGTCCGCTGGAGTGGGTCAGCGTGCAGGACATGGCTGCGGCGGCCGATATGGCGGTGGTGCTGGCCCGGCTGTGGGCCGAGCGAGCCTGAGCCAGGCTAGCCGGAGTGAGCCGCCCTTATTGCTATTGGTCAATTTGTACCCTATGCCGAACTGGAACCGGCGCGCACAATCGGAATGCAGAAGCGTCGGCTGTGGGGCGACGTATGTGGGTCTAAATCATCCGGGGGGACCGGATTGAGGTGACATCGGACCAGCGCAATGGTCTGGCACAGGCGAGGGGGGCGGCATGGCAGCAAACACAGCATCACCGGAACAACAGTCCGGCGGCGGCATGCAGGGAATCCTGAACTGGATTGAAAAGGTGGGGAACAAGGTGCCGCATCCGGTGCTGATGTTCCTCTACCTGATTGGGCTCGTCGTCGTGTTGTCGGCAGTGCTCGATCTGTTCGGGATCGAGGTGACCGAGTTGATCGCCGAGCCGGTGCCGGTTGAGCAGATTCCGAGTTACTACGAAGATTCCAGCCAGCCAATGTATGAGCCGGGCACCTACTTCGATCCCGAGTTCGAGCTGGTGGAGCAGACGATTTCCATCAACAGCATGCTGTCGGTTGATGGCGTGCGGTTCATCTTCTCGACATTCGTCACCAACTTCCAGGGCTTCGGCGTGGTGGCGGTGGCGTTCATCGCCATGCTGGGTGCCGGAGTCGCGGAGGGGGCGGGCCTGATGGGCGCGCTCATTCGCAAGCTGGTGGCTGCCGCCCCGGCGGGAGCGATCACCTTCCTGATCGTGCTGGTGGGGGCGCTGTCCAGTCTCGCCTCCGATGCCGGGTACCTCATCCTGATCCCATTGGCCGCATCCGCGTTCATGGTGCTGGGGCGCAATCCGCTGGTTGGTATGGCGGCTGGGTTCGCTGGTGTGGCCGGTACGTTTGCCGCCAACATCATTCCGCAACCAATCGACGCGATGATGGTGGAAGTGGCCAACGAGGCGATTGCCCTGGTCGATCCCAATGCCACGCCGATGGGCGTGGTCAGCAACTTCTACTTCAGTGCCGTCTCGATGTTCGCGATGTGCATCGTGATCACCATCGTCACCGAAAAGATGATCGAGCCCCGGCTGGGCAAGTACGACCCGTCTGAAGCAGCCGAAGGCGCGATCGAAGAAGAACTCGACGACGAGAGCAAGGCTGCCGAGGCCAAGGGCCTGCGCTACGCACTCTTCGGCTTCCTCGCCGTGCTGGTGGTGGTGCTTGCCTTCACCCTGCCAAGTGGGGCGCCACTCCGGGATCCGGTCAACGGCGACATCATCGGCACCACTCCGTTCATGGACTCGCTGCTCTTCATCATCACCCTGTTCTTCCTGATGGCCGGCATTGGCTACGGGGTTGGGGCCGGCACCGTCAAGAGCGCCAACGACGTCATTGGCTACGTCACCAAGACCTTCCAGGGGCTGGGCGGCCTCGTCTTCATGTTCCTGATGATTGCCCAGTTCATTGCCTACTTCAACTGGACCAACATGCCGCGCGTGGCAGCCGTGGGCATGGCTGACCTGCTGGAGCGGGCGAACATCGCGGCCCTGCCATTGCTGATCGGGTTCATCATCGTCATCATCGTGCTCGACTTCATCATTCCGGGCGTGATTCCCAAGTGGGCCATCTTCGCCCCGGTTTTCATCCCGATTTTCATGCGGCTGGATGTGGCGCCGCAGACCGTGCTGGCGGCCTATCGGATCGGCGACACGCCGGTCAATCAGCTCACACCGCTGATGGTCTACCTGCCATTCATCGTCACCATCGCCCAGCGCTACAAGAAGGACTCGGGTATCGGCACCGTCATTTCGCTGATGCTGCCGTACGCCATCGCCATCGCCGTGACCTGGACCCTCCTCTTCTGCGTCTGGTTCCTGCTCGATATCCCGCTTGGCCCGGGATACCCGATCTCCAACTAGCAGCGGTCGTCACACCCCGGCGGTCAGAACCGACCGCCGGGGTGTGACGTGACGAGGGGAACGAGCGTGGCATGAGTGACCAAACCATTACCCTGCTGATCCTGGTGGTGTCGGTTGCGGTATTTGTCTGGAACCGGCTTCCTGTCGGGATCGTTGCACTCGCCGTGGCCCTCTCGCTCTGGGCAACGGGTGTGCTGTCGCTGGAGGAATCGGTTTCCGGCTTCGGTGCCCCTACGGTTGTGCTGATTGCGGCCCTGTTCGTGGTGGCCGAGGGGCTTGACGCGGCTGGTATCACCACCTGGGCGGGGCAACTGATCGTCCGGCACGCTGGCGACAGCAAAAGCCGGTTCATGGTTCTCGTCATGGTGATCGTTGCCGTGCTGGCCGCGGTGATCACGACCACGGGCGCGGTTGCCGCGCTTTACCCAATGGTGGTCGTGCTGGCTGTGCGGATGGGCCGGTCGCCGTCGAAATACCTGATGCCGGTGGCCTTTGCCGGGCACGCCGGGTCGATGCTGGTGCTGACCGGCTCGGCCGTCACCATCCTGATTTCCGAAGCATCGTATGAGGCCGGGGGTGAACGCTTTGGGTTCTTCCATCTGGCCTTGCTGGGTGTTCCACTCCTGGTCGGGACGATCCTGATCGTCGTGCTGTTCGGGGATCGGCTGCTGCCGGACCGCGATGCCAAGACGTTTGTGCGGGATTTGAGCAAGCTTCCCGATGCACTGCGCCAGGACTACGTGCACGAGGAAGAACTTGCTCGCCTGGAGGTTCAGGCTGAGTCACCACTGGTGGGACAGCGCGCCAGCATGATCGAGTTTCCGTCGTCGATCGATCTCCACATCATCAGCCTGCAAGACAAACAGGCGAAACCGCTCCTTGATGACGTGATCCAGGAGAACAGTGTGCTGGTGGTGCGGGGAAGTCTCGAAGGGATCGGGTGGTTTGCCTACGGACAAGGCATGAAGATTGTGCCGGGCGCCGATGATGCCCCGATCGCCTGCGGGCTCGTCAGCCGCGACTTCGGCGTGGCCGAGGTGATCGTTTCTCCCCGCTCGAAATACATCGGAGACAGGGTATTCCCGGGCATGGTCACGGACAGCGGGAGTCTGGTGGTGCTCTCGGTGCAGCGGCATGGCGAAGACCTCGGCGTGAACGAGGTCATCCTCAAGGCGGGTGATTCCATTCTGCTGCAGGGGAGCTGGGATGCCCTGGACGAGCACACGGTCGACCCCAACGTGATCGTGGTGGATACGCCCGACTCGATCCGGCGGCAGACCGTGCCGCTGGGGCCGAAGGCGGTGCCGGCCCTGGCCGTGCTGGCGGCGATGGTGGTGTTGCTGACAACCGGCTTCGTGCCAGCGATGGTCGCCTGCGTGCTGGCCGCCATTGGCATGGTCCTGCTCCAGGTGGTGACCCTCGACCAGGCCCACCGCTCCATGCAGTGGACCACCCTGATTCTGGTGGCGGGCATGATTCCGCTCTCGACTGCAATTGCCGACAGTGGTGCCGCGGCCATGCTCGCCAAATCGATCGTGGACGCCATCGGGGGCGGAAGTCCCTATCTGTTGCTGATCGGACTCTTCCTGATCACGGCGGTGCTTGGCCAGATGATCAGCAACACGGCCACCGCGCTGGTGCTGATTCCCATCGCGGTTTCGGTCGCCCTGGAGTCGGACATCTCGGTCACTGCCGTGCTGATGTGCATCAACGTTGCCGCTGCGGCGGCCCTGCTTACCCCGGTCGCGACACCCGCCAATGTCATCGTGATGGGACCGGCCGGCTACCGGTTCGGCGACTACTGGAAACTCGGTCTGGCCGTGATGTCGGTGTACTTTGTCGTCGGCGTATTCCTGGTGCCGGTGTTCTGGCCCCTCGGTGGGGCGTAAAGAGGGAGTAGCCGCCGGTATCGCATCTATGCATTCCCCCGGCGCTCCGGTACCATCAGGTCATGATGGGTCGATGCGCCCGGTTTCCTGGCGCACTGCACATGGCAATCACGTCGAAGCCTTCGTGGGGATGGTTTCGGCATCAATGAGGGAGAAGTGGCGGTGGATATCCTGATCGGGATTTTCCTGGTTATTTTCGGGTTGGCAGTGACGTTCATGGGAACGAGCCTGTTTTTCCTCGTGTTACCCATGATCGGGTTCCTGTTCGGCTTCTTTGTCGGGGCTGCCGGTGTTGAGGCAGCGTTTGGCGACGGATTCCTGAGCACGGTGAGCGGCTGGATTGCCGGTCTCATCATTGGGCTGCTGTTTGCCTTCATTTCCTACTTCTGGTGGTATGCCGGTGTGCTGCTGGCAGCGGGGGCGTTGGGTGTCACCCTGGCGACAGGGTTGGCCCAGGCCATCGGGCTCGACGGTGGATTCTGGATCTTCCTCTTTGGCCTGGTCGGGTTCATCGCCCTGGCCTCGGTCACCTACGTTTTCAATCTGCCGATCTACCTGATCATCGTGACGACGGCGATCGCGGGTGGCAACCTCGCGGTGCTTGGGGTGATGTTGATCTTCAACCGGATCGATACCGACGAACTTGCCTACGGCACGGCCGCGTCGATTGTGCGTGAATCGTGGTGGTGGACGCTGGTCGCCTTGGTGGTGGCCGTGCTCGGCGCCGCGTTCCAGCTCACCGTGCGGGATCGCTTGCGGGTTCCGCAGGAGAAATGGGTGGTGGTGACGTCGGACTGAGCGTAGACCGGCATGTGGTGGTGATGGATGGCACCGTGCCCTGGGTGACGGTGCCGCGGCGGAGGAATCAGGAATGGCCGACTCTCGTTCTCAACAGCTCTTGAACCAGAGCAATCCCCTCAAGGGTGACGCCAACTGGTTGATTATCGGCATCGAAGCGTTGGTGCTGATCGGGATCGGCATTTTCATGCTGGTCGACAAGGCGGGTGCCAGCGACATCATTCTCCAGTTGATCGGGGTGGTATTGATGATCGCGTCGATCTCGCTGGGCTGGGAGAGCCTGCGCGGGGTGGGGCTGCTTGGTCCCTACGACGCCTTCCGCGCCGGGATCGGCGTGGCGATTGGCGCGATTGCGACCTCCGGCTGGTGGTCGGAAACCGTCGGGAATTCGGCCATTCGGCTAATCCTCGGCTGGGGCCTGGTCGCGTACGGCGTGCTTCACCTGATCGGGCTCTTGCTCAATCGGGACAAGTTCCGCATCGCTGGTTTGGTCATCGCCGCCCTGACGCTGGTGCTTGGCATCGTGCTGCTCACCAGCCGCGATGGTAACTACGAGGCCCGGGTGACGTTGCTCGGCTGGATCTCGCTCGTGTTCGGCCTGCTGCTGGCCGGCGCCACGTACTGGCTGTATTCGAAGGATCCGAGCCGGGTGAGCGCGACGAACATCCAGCCGTAAGCGTGTCGATCGAGCTGAATCGCATGCGTCGCCGGTGCCGGAAAACATCCCGGCACCGGCGATGTCGTTGCAGGCAGGTGGGCTGAATGAGCAGCGAGTACGCGACGCCCGGGTCTGACGCATTCATCTCGACCGGAGAGCTTCCACGTCCGGAGGTGATTGCCCGGGTGCTCGCCAACACCCATGAGCGGCATCGGGCCAACCTGGAAGGCACGGTGTCAGACGTCTATCCGGCCCTGGAGCGGGTTGAGCCCGACCTGTTTGGTCTTTGCCTGGTTGGGGCCAGTGGTGCGGTGTTCGAGGAGGGCGATACTCGCGTTCCCTTCACGATCATGAGTGTCTCCAAACCGTTCGTATTCGCGCTGGTCTGCCAGGAGATCGGTCCGGACGCGGCCCGGGCAGCACTTGGGGTGAATGCGACCGGGTTGCCGTTCAATTCTGCAGCGGCCATCGATCAGGCCGCGGATGGCAGGACCAACCCGATGGTGAATGCCGGAGCGATTGCGACCACCAGCCTGGTTCCTGGTGATGGTGTGGAGGCGAAGTGGGCGTTCGTCCGGCAGGGGCTGGAGCGGTTTGCCGGGGGGTCGCTGACGATGAACGACGAAGTGCTGGCGAGCGCCCAGGCGACCAACCACCGCAATCGCGGCCTGGCCAACATCCTGGTAGGGCGAGGTGCTCTGCAGGGCGATCCGCTGACGGCGGTGGAAGTGTATACCCGACAGTGCTCGCTGAATGTGACGGCCCACGACCTGGCAGTGATGGGAGCCACTCTGGCCGATGGCGGGGTCAACCCGGTCACTGGCGAGCAGGTGGTGGACGCGCGCACGTGTCACTTCACGCTGGCCGTGATGGCGACGGCCGGGCTGTATGAGACATCCGGTGACTGGCTCTACGAGATAGGGCTGCCCGGCAAGAGTGGAATTGGGGGTGGCATCGTGACGGTTTCGCCGGGCAAGGGGGCGATGGGGAGTTTCGCTCCACGGTTGGACGCTGCGGGGAACAGCGTAAAGGGGCAACTGGCTGCCCGTGACATTTCCCGGTTTCTGGGTATGGACCTCTTCGTGTCACGGCCGGTGAGTGCATGAACGACTCGATTGCTGTTCGGCAGCTGGCGGCGGACGAGGTGCCAGTGATGTTGGAGTGGGCCGCGACAGAGGGCTGGAATCCGGGCGTGCACGATGCGGCGACATTCCATGCCGCCGATCCCAATGGCTTCCTGGCCAGCCTGGTCGATGATGCGCCGGCGGCGGTTGTCAGCCTGGTGCGTTTCGGTGATGACCTGGCCTTTCTGGGCTTGTACATCTGCCGTCCGGACCTGCGCGGTCAGGGCTATGGATGGCGGGTGTGGCAGGCGGCGATGGAGCAGGCCGGAGACCGGACCATTGGGCTGGATGGGGTTCCGGAGCAGCAACCGAAGTACGTGCGCTCCGGGTTCGACCTGGCCTGGCAGAACGCGCGGTATACCGGGCGGGGTGGAGGATCGATGCCGCCAGGGCTCGTGCCCCTGGACCAGGTGCCATTTGCCTCACTGGTGGCATGTGACCGGGAGATAGGCGGTGTTGACCGAGAGGAGTTCCTCCACGCCTGGGTGAACCAGCCCGATGCGATGGGGTTGGCCCGCGTGGGAGCAGACGGCCAGGTGCGGGGCTGGGGCCTGGTGCGTCCATGCCGGGACGGCTGGAAGATTGGTCCGCTCCTGGCGAACGATACCGAAACCGGTGACCAACTGTTGGATGGGCTGCGGGCCGTGGTGGGGAATGGCGAGGTCTCGCTGGACCTGCCGGTGCCAAATCAGGCGGCGGTCGCGGCGGCGAGCAGCCGCGGCATGGTGCCATCGTTCTTCACAGCCCGGATGTACCGCGGCACCCCGCCAGTGGTGAATCTGGACCGGTTGTGGGGTGTCGCCAGCTTCGAGCTCGGCTAGCACGGAGGGGTTGAATGCCGGTTTTGATCACCACCCTGGGCGAGTATGGCCCGGGCGACCTCGGCTTGATCCTGCCGCACGAGCATGTGTTTGTTGACCTGCGCACGTGGGACCAGCCTGGCTATGGCGAGGCTGAAGCAGAGGATGTGATCCGATTGATGGCGCCGGAAATTGCCGCCGCCCAGGCGGTGGGCGTGACCGCCATCGTGGAGCCGGGACCGGTGGGTGTTGGGCGCCGGGTCGATCTGCTGCTGGCCGTTTCGCAGGCAACCGGCATGCCATTGGTAGTGCCGACCGGCATCTATCGCGAACC
>CAZNQC010000022.1:0-10192 GCA_964574825.1 uncultured Sphaerobacteraceae bacterium
GCCTTGTCGAGTTGTCCGGCTTCGTTGAAGACGGCATAGTCGAACTCGCCGACGCGTTCCAGCTCCTCGCAGGCGGTGCGGAAACGCTTGAGCAGCACGTCGGGCGCTTCGGTCTTGCGGTCGCGCAGGCGTTGCTTGAGGGCCTGCATCGACTCGGGCAGCAGGAAGATCGAGACGGTGTCGGAGATGAGGTCGCGGAGCGTGGCGGCACCCTTCACATCGACCTTGATGATTACCGGCTGACCGGCGGCCAGGCCCTCTTCGATCGGCCGGCGGGGAACGCCGTAGAGATTTTCGTAGACCAATGCGTGCTCGATGAAGTCACCGGCCTCGATCTGGCGTTCGAAGTCGGATTTTTCGAGGAAGAGGTAGTGCACGCCGGGAACTTCACCCTTTCGCATCGGCCGGGAGGTGGCAGTTACCACGTACCGGGCGGACGGGAATACCTCGCGAAGCTTTTCGAGGACGGAATCCTTGCCGACGCCCGATGGTCCTGAAATGATGAACACCCGGGACGACTGATTCTGCGCGATGTTGGTGATGTGGCCATCGCCCCGGGCGCAGAGATCACGTTCTTCCGGCGACAATGCATCATCAGTCGCGATTGCCGCAGCGAAATCTGTCTCGATGGCGTCTGGCACGTTCCGCGTACTCCCGTGTGGTCCTGCCTGGTGCAGGAATGATCTGCTGACGAACGACGAAAGGTCGAATGGGAAATGTTTGATGTCTTGACGATTGCGGCAGTGGCCGATGAGCTCCAGGCGTCGATCCTCGATGGCCGGGTGCAGAAACTTGGCCTGGTCAACGCCACCACCATTGCGGCCGAAATCTATGCGCATGGCCGGCGCTGGCCGCTGGTGATGTCCGCCGAGCCGGGAACCGCCGGTATCTGGCTGGCCGACCGCCTGCCGTCCACCGATCCGAGCCTGATCACCCCGTTCGGGTTGCAGCTGCGCAAGTACGTTCGCGGCGGGTTCCTGATCGGGATCGAGCAGCCACCCCTGGAGCGGCTGGTGCGCCTCAGTATAGTGAAGCGTCTGGACCCCGGCAACGCACGGTCGGCCCGGGTGAACGAAGACGTGTCTGGCGAGGCCGACGATGACGACGGGGAATCCGCGCAGGATCCAGAGATCGACGAGCGCGATATCTGGGATCCATCGCTGAACCGGGTCGATCTCTACGTCGAGGTGATGGGGCGTCACAGCAACCTGATCATGGTGGATGCGGACGGGCGCGTGATGGAGAGCGGCAAGCGGGTCACGGCGGCGATGAGTCGGGTGCGGCCGATTCTGCCGAAGGTGGAATACACCCCACCGCCACCGCCAGACCGACCGGATCCACGCCGCCTGACGTCGGCCAGCGTGGAACAGCTGATGGCGGGCGCCAAGCCCTCTGGCTCGATCGCCGATCTGCTGGTTCGCGGGTTGCGGGGTGTGAGTCCCCAAATTGCCCGGGAGGTTGCCTTTCGGGTCGCTGGGAGCGCGACCGCCAAAGTCAGCGAGCTGGACCCCATCGACGATGCGAGCGTGCTGGCGCGTGAGGTGCGGGGTGTGTTCGAGCCACTGCTGACACGAACCTGGGCCCCCACCGTCTACGAGCAGGAAGGAGAGCCGATCGCCTATGCGGCGGTCCCGCTGTCGTACCTGGCAGAAATGGCCTCCGAGCGATCGGTTGAGACCATTTCGGAAGCGATCCAGACCATTGTCGACACAGGTGGCGAGGCAGGGCCGCGCGACCACACCCAGCGCCGGGAACGAGTGGTGGCCGCCATTGACCGGGAGCAAGATCGCGTGCGGTCCCGCCTGCATGCCCTGCAGGAGCAGTTCAAGCGTGCCGAGCAGGTTGAGCAGCTACGGGAGTGGGGAGAGCTGATCTATGCCTGGCTGTGGCAGATTCAGCCGGGTGACACCGAGCTGGTCATTGAGGACGTGCGGGTGCCGCTCGATCCGAAGCTTTCGCCCAAGGACCAGGCCCAGGCGTATTTCGAGGAATACCGGAAAGCCCAACGAGCCGGCCAGCTGGTGCCGGAGCACGTCGAGGCGACAGAAGTTGAACTCCGGTATCTGGAGCAGCTGCGCACCCAGGCGAGCCAGGCGGAAGGATTCGCCGCGATCGAGGCGTTACGGCAGGAGTTCGAGGAGCACACGGGGGGGCGGCAATCCGTCGGTGAGCGGAAGGGCTCCACGAGTCGCAAGAAGCAGGATCGGCGGGTGCCGGGCCTGACCGAAGCCTCCGGCAACGTCATCTACATCGGCCGCTCGGGCCGGGAGAATGACCAGGTGACGTTCGAGATCGGCGGGGCCGAGGATACCTGGCTGCACGCCAGGGGGGTGCCGGGGTCGCATGTGATCATCCGCTGGCTCCGCCCGCAGGACGAAGAGGATGTTGGTGCGGTTGAGACGGCGGCGGCGCTGGCGGCTTTCTACAGTGGCAGCCGGGAGAGTGGGCAGGTCGAAGTCGATGTGACGCGACGACGCAATGTCCGCAAGATCAAGGGCGCCGGGCCGGGCATGGTCACCTATCGCAACGAGCGCACCATCCTGGTGCCGCCAGCCGATGAATCGACCCTCAAGCAGCAGGGGCGACTGGACTGAACCAGCCGCCCCTGGGCGATGCTACGTGGTGTCGTGGGCTGGTCGATCAGGCAGCCGCGGCGACTTCGTCTCCGTCATCATCCGAGCTGCGGAGACTGGTCTTCGCAAAGACCGATGAAATGATGACCCCGGCCTCGTAGAGGATGACGAGCGGAATCGCCACGATCGCCATGTTGATTGGATCGGTACTCGGTGTGATCACGGCGGCCAGAATGGCGAGACAGAGGTACGCGTACCGTCGCCACTCACGCATCTTCTTCGGTGTCACAATCCCGATCTTGGCCAGGACGAACATGATCACCGGTAACTGGAACGATAATCCCAGTCCAATCATCAGGGTCAGGAAGAAACTCAGGATCTCATTGCCATCAGGAGTCCAGGAGAAGATGTCGCCGAGGAAGTTCGAGAGGAAGTAAAGGGCTCTCGGCGCGGCGACGAAGTATCCGTAGGCAACTCCGGCGATGAACAGGAGCGACACGAACGGGAGCGACATGAAGATCAGTCGCTTCTCCTTGTTCGTCAATCCCGGAGCCAGGAAGGCGATCAACTGATACACGATCAGCGGCATCGCGATGGCAATGGCGATGTACAGCGCCACCTTGAAGAACAGGGTCAGCGGTTCGGTTGGGGACCGGATGTCGAATCCGGTTCCTTCCAGGTTCGCGTTGTTCCGCATCTGATCGAGCAGTCGCGGCGAGAGGATCAAGCCGATGACGAACGCGAGTCCGACACCGATACAGACCTTCATGATCCGGTCGCGAAGTTCGATCAGGTGCTCCTGCAACGTCATCTCTTCGAAGACGTCCGGAGTATCCGGGTCGACCTGGGGAAGTCGTGGAACCTTGAACTTGCTGAGTTTGACGGCGGGAACCTTCATTCGAGCCATGAGACGCGAACTCCATTCTGGGACCTGGCCTTCGTTGGCCAGCACACCGCGCTACTCACCGGAATGGTGAACTAGCTTCGGGGGACATCAGAGTGCTCGCTGACGACCAGAATGGATACACGGTTCGCCGGAGACCGAAAGTACCGAGACGAAAACGCAGCCGCGGCATGGCTGCCCGGCTGCGTTTCCTGCAGACATTGTCCTCGTCACTCACCGGTGATCAGGACTGCGCATGCTCGTCAATGTATTTTACCGCATCGCCGACGGTGCGGATGCTCTCGGCATCCTCGTCGGCAATTTCGACGCCGAACTCCTGCTCCATCGCCATGATTACTTCGACGAGGTCAAGGGAATCCGCATTGAGGTCGCCAATGAATTCAGCGCTCTCAACCACCTGATCGGCATCGACGCCCAGGCGCTCCACGGCAATAGCCTGCACGCGTTCTAGAGTGGTAGCCAAATGAGAACCCTCCTCCGGGTCATATGCCAGGTACCAACCTGGCAAAGATGTGTGTCCTGGTCGGGGAGCATGGTCCCATGTCGACCGCTGTGCTGGCGCACTGGCTCGCTGCACCACCAGGAGCGATGCTGGGACGCGTGCGCTGTGCATTCCGCAGGGATAATACACGACCGGGCAGTGGAAACGTAGGCGCAAGATTTCGGATGGCCAGCTCATCCCGGGTTGGGGATCGCAACCGTGGCGACAGCGGTTTCCAGCCAGGGCCGATCAGGACGATCGATCCGGCTGCGCAGCGTCGTTCGCCGGGGACGACGTTGCGGCTCGTTGGGCCGTCAACCGTTCGGAAATCGTCCGCAGGACGCCGTTGACGAAGCGACCGGAATTCGGGCCGCCATAGTGCTTGGCGATGTCGACGGCTTCGTTGATGGCCGCCTTGTAGGGGACCTCCGGCTCGAACAGCAACTCGTACAGCGCGATCCGCAGGACGGCACGGTCGATCGAGGCCAACTGGTCGATCGGGAACGCCGGTGCGGCTTCGGCGATGTAGGGATCAATGGTTTCCAGGTTGTCCACCACACCGCGCGACAGGCGTTCGGCGTGGCGGAGCATGGCGAGCAGGGCATCGGTCGCCACCTTCTCCTGGTCGGTCAGCGTGGACTCGATCTGGCGAATGGCGTTTCGTTCCTGAAGTTCCAATCGCTCCAGCACGGCGGCCTGGCCGTTTGCGGCATCCGATCCGCTCAGATCGGCCAGCAGCTCCAGAGTGGCCGCGTCCAGGTCTTCCCTGGTGTGTTCAGCGGCTGCCAGCCATTCCGTGACGGCTTCCTCGGCCTGCTGGCGATAGCTGGCCAGGGTGGCCTGGACGAGGCCCTCGATCCGTTCGCGCTCGAACGTCACGTAGGCATCGGCGACGTCAGCGTCTTCCGCCTCCGGCTGCTCAATCCAGTCGGTTGCGGCCTTGTTCGACGCTTCCTGGAACTGGCGGATGGCCGCCTCATCAGTCCCTGGTTCGGTGTTGCGAGCCAGGAACGTGATGGAGGACACGGCAGCGCGGGCGCTGCGACGCGCCAGGCGGAAGAACTGCTCCATCTCCCGGCGGCGCGAGGTGCCAAGGTGCTGTTGAATCTCGTCGAGGCCGTGGCCGGTCACGTCGACTTCGTAGAGTGCCTGCATGGCGAAGACTCGTGCCTGGTGCAGGGGGGCACGACGGTCGATGCGTGGGCCGGCCGGTCGTTTGCGGGCAGGTTTGCGCTTGTTGGTGGAGCGAGACGACGCCCCGGATTTCGCGCCTGGGCGCTCGTCGGCGGGATTGGCCATGAACCAGCGGGATCCTTGATGGGAAAAGCGAATGTCAGGTTGCCGGCGACACGATGTCGTCGACGAAGATGTCTGCCGAGCGGACGGTCATGCCCAGCATGTTGCCGGCTGCAAAACCGATCCGTCGGCGAATTTCCTGGGTGGCTTCGGCAACGTTGACGCCCTGTTCCAGGGAAATCGACACGGCAGCATCGATCTGGTTGCCATTGACGGTGACGGCGATCTTGCCATTGTCGTGGCTGTGCGTGCCGTCTTCGAGATCGCGACGGCGATTGTGCTTGCGCAGCGACCGCAGGCCGCCAACGCCGTCGACGCCCAGCACGGTCAATTCGATCAACTCGATGAGTACGGCGGGTGAAATCCGGATCGTGCCCCGGGCTGGTTTGCCTTCAGCGTTGGCCTGGACGTTGGTGGTGAGGTGCATTAGGTGCCTCCTGCATCCGCCTGATCGGGGTCGAGGCTGCTGCGCTCCACCCGGGCCAGAAACTCCGGAATGTACCCGGTGTGGACATCCCCGGCCATGAATGGTTCGTCGGCAATCACACGCGCCAGGAACGGAATGGTGTTCGTCACACCGGTCACCACCGTATCACGCAGGGCCCGTTCCATGCGGGCAATCGCCTCATCCCGGTCCTTGCCCCAGACGATGATCTTGCCGAGCAACGAATCGTAATTGGGCGGAATGGCGTAGCCACTGAACAGGTGGGAATCGACGCGCACGCCGGGGCCACCGGGGGCGACGTAGGTCTCCACTGTCCCTACCGAGGGCATGAAGTCGTTCAGGGCATCTTCGGCCGTAATCCGCACTTCGATGGCGTGGCCCTGGGGTTGGACGTCACTGTCCTTGAAGGTCAGTTTTTCTCCAGCGGCGACACGAATCTGCCAGACGACCAGATCGATGCGGGACGTTTCTTCGGTGATCGGATGCTCCACCTGGATGCGGGTGTTCATCTCCATGAAGTAGAAGCGGCCGTCGGCATCGAGCAGGAATTCGAGCGTGCCAGCACTGGTGTAGTTGGCCGCCTTGGCACCCTTGACTGCCGTTTTCAGCAGGTTGTCACGCACCTTCTTCGGCAGGTTCGGGGCGGGCGCCTCTTCGACCACCTTCTGGTGGCGCCGCTGGAGCGAACAGTCGCGCTCGCCGACGGCGACCACATTGCCGTAGTTGTCGCCGATGACCTGTACTTCGACGTGGCGGGGTTTTTGCAGGAATCGCTCCATGTAGACGGCGCTGTTGCCAAAGGCAGCTTCGGCTTCGGCCTGGGCCATGGGAAGCCCGCGTTCGAGCTCCTCCATCGAGTTGGCGACGCGCATGCCACGCCCACCGCCACCGGCGACGGCCTTGACGACCACCGGAAAGCCGATCGAGCGGGCAAAGTCCCGCGCCTCACCAATGCTCCCGATCACGCCGGGTGTGCCGGGCAGCATCGGCACGCCGGCCTCGCGCATCACGCGGCGAGCCTCGGCCTTGTTCCCCATTCGTTCGATCACCAGAGGTGTTGGACCAATGAATGTGATGCCGACCTGCTGGCAGATCTCGGCCAGATAGGCATTCTCGGCCAGGAATCCGTACCCAGGGTGGATGGCATCGCAGCCGGTGATCATTGCCGCGCTGATCACGGCGGGAATGTTGTTGTAGGAGCGGGGGGCCGCCGCCGGGCCAATGCAGACCGCCTCGTCGGCGAGACGGACAGGCAGGGAGTCCCGGTCGACATCGCTATAGGCAACGACCGCGGGAATGCCAAGATCGCGGCAGGCCCGCAGGATGCGAAGGGCGATTTCACCCCGGTTGGCGATCAGGATTTTGCGAAACACGCACGTGCCTCCGGCATGGACGTCCAGGTGATGTTGCCGTCATGGTAGCGCACGGTCAGGCCATGAAGAGGCCGCCGTCGACCGACAGCACCTGGCCGGTGATGAACGACGCGTCAGGTGAGAGGAGGAATGCGACAGCCCCTGCGACATCCTGTGGGGAGCCGAACCGGCCGAGCGGCGTTTGCTTGAGCAGTTGCTCCTTGATCTCGGTTGGCAGGACATCGGTCAGACGCGTGTCGATGAAGCCAGGGGCGACGGCATTGACCGTGATCCCGCGCGATCCGACTTCCTTGGCGAGGGTTTTGGTCAAGCCCACGAGGCCGGCTTTGGCGGCGGCGTAGTTGGCCTGGCCGGCATTGCCGACGAGTCCGACGACCGAGGTGAGGTTGACGATCCGGCCGCTCCGCGCCCGCAGCATTGGCCGGATGGCCGCCTTGCTGGTCAGGAATGCGCCCTTGAGGTTGGTGTCGAGCACCGCGTCCCAATCGTCCTCGCTCATGCGCATGATCAGGGTGTCGCGGGTAATGCCGGCGTTGTTGATCAGCGCGTCGATCTTGCCGAAGGCCGTCATGCAGGCTTCGATGGTGGCTCCGGCGCCGTCGCTGGTAGAGATATCGGCGGCCAGCACTTCGACGCGGCCATCGCCCAGGCCTTCGAGTTGCTGCCTGGCGGCGGCGGCGGCTTCGGTATCGCTCTGGTACGTGACCAGCAGGTCCCAACCATCGGTGGCGAGCCGCTGCGCAATGGCGAGGCCAATGCCCCGCGTGCCGCCGGTGACGATGGCAGCCGGTCGAGTGGTGGAGTCGGTCATGGATTCACCCTTTCCTGTCGGACGAACGTTTGGATACCTGTCAGGAGGTTGCGACGCCGGTGGTGCCCCAACGAATGACGCCAGCGGCCCAGGCCAGGCCGGCCCCGAATGCGACCAGCACGACGTTCATGCCTTCCTGAAGCGCTCCCGAATCGGCGGCTTCGGCCAGCGCAATCGGCACCGAGGCGGCGGAGGTGTTGCCGTAGCGATCGAGATTGACCCAGACTTTTTCGCGGGGAAGATCCAGACGCCGGGCGGCCGCGTCGATGATGCGGAGGTTGGCCTGGTGTGGGATCAGCATCGAGATGTCGTCGAACGTGAGGCCGACCTTGGCGACCGCTTCGACGGCCGCGTCGCCCATTACCTGCACGGCAAAGCGGAAGACTTCCTTGCCGTTCATTTGCAGATAAGGACGGTATTCGGGGAACAACTCGGCCGATTCGGGAACCAGCCCGCCCCAACCCGGCACGTAGAGATGCTTGTGACCGGCGCCATCGGCCCCGAGCACCGTCGAGAGCAGGCCACGCGGTTCTTCGGTTGCTTCGATCACCACCGCGCCCGCGCCATCGCCGAACAGTACGCAGGTCGAGCGATCCGAGTAGTCCACATAACGAGTCAGGGTGTCGACACCGATCACCAGCGCGCGCTTGAAGGTGCCGCTGTACAGAAACTGGCTGCCGGTGGAAAGGGCGGTGACGAATCCGGCGCAGGCAGCGCCAACATCGAAGGCGCCCCCGTTGCCGCCCAGTTCGGCCTGCACGAGGCAGGCCTGGGAAACCAGGAAGTCGTCGGGCGTGGCCGTGCCGACCACGATCAGGTCGATCTCCTCCGGCTGGCGACCAGCCTTGGCCAACGCAGCCCGGGCAGCCGCCGTGGCGAGGGAGGTCGTGGATTCCTGCGAACCAACGACGTGGCGCTGGCGGATTCCGGTTCGGGAAACGATCCATTCGTCGGTGGTATCGACCATCGACTCGAGGTCGCGATTGGTGAGCACCCGTTCCGGCACTGCCGTGCCCCAACCGGTGATGGCAGCGTATGGCATCCCTCATCCTCAGGTGCGGCGGTTGCCAGCCACGAATCTGCAACGCGCCAGGGCCATCGGTCGTGGTGATTCCGTGGCTGGAAGCGGAACGATGCCGATGGACGTTATCGGTGATTCAGTGTGCCAGAACCACCGGGAAATCTCCACACGGAAAACAGGCAGGCGGTGGGATCGCTGGATTGCGATCTCACCGCCTGACCGGGTGGCGATACGTTCGAGCCGAAGCCGCATGGCGCCAGCGCCAGGCGGGGCCTAGGACTCGCTCGCGCGCCGCGTGCTCTCGATTTCGATGACCTGCCGGCCGCGGTAGGTGCCGCAGGTGGGGCAGACATGATGCGGACGCTTCATGGCCTTGCAGTTCTGGCATGGCACCAGCTGCAGGGCCGGAATGAAGTGGTGGCGACGACGATTGCCCTGGTGGGCCCGGCTGACGCGTTGTTTGGGAAGTGCACCCATGGTGATGATCCTCTCTGTGATTCCAGCGCGTTCGACGTGCGCACGCCGGCTGCTTCACTCTGCGCTATCGTCCCGACGGGGCGGGAAGCATCCATACCGGCACGTCGCCGGGTTTCCTATGAACCTGGTTCGTCTTCTTCCAGCAGGCTGGCGAGACTGGCAAACCGAGTGTCGGTCGGCTCATCCTCGCCGGTCGCCTGGAGGAGCGGACCAGGGCAATCGGGGCCACAAGATGGCTGCATCGGAATGGCGAGGACGATCCACTGGCGGATCGCTTCGCCCAGATCCAGTTCATGGCTCTCATCAATGGTGAAGGCGGGTTCTTCTTCGACATCCCCGTCTTCGGTTCCCGGCTCGGTTGGCAAGGCCGCTCCGGTGCGCACGTCAACCAATTGGCGAAACGGTTCGGAAAACCGCTCGTTGATTTGCTGATCGTACTCGGCCAAACAGGTTGCGCATTCGAGCGGAACCACGGCCTTCACGTCGCCCACCACCAGGATGCCATCCTTGAGTCGTGTCAGGCGGGCGAGCACCGCGACATGATCCGCCACGAGGCCATCATCGAGCGGCAGCGTTGCCAGTTCGATGCGAACATCGCGCATGTTGCCAACCGGCTCCATGAGCAACGAGGCGACGTTCAATCGCGTCTCGTCAAGCAGATCGATCGTTCGATCTTCTTCGGTTGCCATTTCGGTACACCTGTCCAGTTGCGCACGTTCAATTGTCCGAACACGCGCACGAAGACGCCGGGCAAAACCCGGCGCATCCACGAAAGTATAGATTTGCGCGGCCACCACGTCAAACGCAGGAT
>CAZNQC010000022.1:10292-19508 GCA_964574825.1 uncultured Sphaerobacteraceae bacterium
GCATCCACGAAAGTATAGATTTGCGCGGCCACCACGTCAAACGCAGGATATCGGCCGGGGATGCGACTCAGCGTCCTGCATGTCGCCGTGGTGAGGATGCACAGACCTCTGCGGCATCGTATGGCAGACCTGAGTGCCCACCGCCGAGGTCGAACCTCTCCTCCCCTAACCCCTCAGCATGAGAAGGGGAACCATCCCTACGGTTTGAGCCTGATGCTCATCAGACCACGCACGGACGACCACCGTGTAAAACTGCGAGTCGCACCCCACGGCGGGGGTTATTGGCCCACGGCGTCCCGGGCTTCGGCGATCTGGTCGATGGTGCCCTCCACGGCATCCTCCATGATGGCCATGCCGCGCCGCACAGCGTCCTCCACCAGTTGCAGTTGTTCGAGCACGAACACATCCACTGCCCCACGGGTGCGGTTGCCGTCTTCCTCGGCGGAGCGGAGGATGTCGTCGGCATGAACGCGGGCCTCGGACACGATGTTGTGCTGGGAAACGAGGTCGTCGGCACGTTCACGAGCAATCTGCAGGATTCGCGCACCTTCGTCCTGGGCCTCGCCGAGAATCCGTTCCCGTTCGCGGATCACGCGTTGGGCCTGGCGAATCTCGTTGGGAATAGCCGCGCGCAACTGGTCGACGAGCGCGAGGAAATCCTCTTCCTCCACCATGACACGCCCACTGAATGGAACGCGTTTCCCAATCCCGACGAACTCTTCGAGCCGGTCGACCAGATACAGAATGTCCGTGGCGCCATCCTGAGGTGGCGGTGGTGCGCCGCGCTGTGCCATGCGAATGCTCCCAAATCCCGCTAGCGGGCCTTCAGCCTTCCCTTGTTGACATCATCATAAACGACTCCGGCAACCGGGTGTCGTTGCCAGCGAACAATTGACCGCTCCCAACGGACTACGTCTAGCGACGGTCCGCGACGAACACCAGCGATGTGCCGCGTCCAACGCCAGGTCAGGAATGGAGGTGGGTGACGGCGGTCACGTCCTGAACGCCGACGTTACCCGAGCGGTCGATTGATGATGGCTGCTTCCACATTGGCCGGTACCAGGCCGGTTACATCGCCGCCCAGACCGGCCACCTCCCGGATGAAGCTGGAACTGATGAATGACAGCCGGGCCGAGGTCATGAAGCAGACGACCTCGATCGAGGGGTCGAGATGCTCGTTCATGTGCGCGTACTTGAACTCGTATTCGAAATCAGAGACCGCGCGCAGACCCCGGACGATGGTGTGGGCATCGCGTTCGCGGGCGTAGTTCACTGCCAGTCCGGAAAACGTCGCCACCTCGATCTTGCGGGCGGCAGGATCGGGATGATCGGCGATGGCCTGGCGAGCCAGGGCTATCCGCTCCTCGATTGGAAACAGCTGGTTCGGCTTTTCGCTGCCCGTGTAGATTGCCAGGATCAGGGCGTCGAACAGCCTGGCGGCCCGCAGCGCCACATCGAGGTGCCCGTTGGTGATGGGATCGAAACTCCCAGGATAAATGGCGAGCGTCATGCCTGAGCCTGTTCGTCTACGGTCGCATCCTCGGCCGGATCGACCACCTCATAGATCGAGAAGCAGCTGTCGCCGTGACAGCGATGTCGCAGGCACTCCAAACGGCCAATGGTGTCTGGCAGTTCCAGACGTGGCCAATGTCCCAGCACGACGATCGTGCCGGATTGTACCAATTGCGAATTGCCCAGCAGGTCGAGGGTTTCCACGATGTCCGGGGCCGCGTAGGGCGGGTCGAGGATCACGAAGTCATAGGTCTCGCGCGACGTCTGGATGTACGACTGGACCGGCACCTGGAAGACCCGGGAGACACTGGTGAATCCAGTCGTGGTGAGGTTGTCCCGGATCACGGCGCATTGGTCGCGACCCTGGTCCACGAAATCGGCGCGTTCGGCCCCGCGCGACAGAGTCTCGATCCCGATGTTGCCAGTTCCCGCATACAGGTCCAGCACGGCGACTGGCTGGACATCCAGCGACATCAGCATGTTGAACAGGGCGCCCTTGATCTTGTCGGCCATTGGCCTGGTGGCGGACGAGGGTGGTCCCTTGAGCCTGCGACCGCGGGCGGATCCGGAGATAACACGCATGTAAGTGATTGTCCTCTGGTGGGCCGCGGCCCTGACGCATTGGCGAACGGGTGCACGATACTTCGCCGTCCAGTGTGACAGGTCGAATGGCCCTCTCACCACCCGCGTATCGTCCTTGCCAAACCCATTCGCATTGATGAGACGTTTTGGACGAATTTAGGGTCTAGGATGCGATTCGGTGTGATCGTTCTGCTCGCTCGAGCGCTGGTCACACAGTGTGCAAATTCCCGATCTGCACGAACCCAGGGGACCTGGCTGGATGGCGACATCCGGTGAGGTCGCGCTGCGTGCAGGGAGGGAAGATCGAGACAGCGGGCAACGTTGCCCGGAGAAAGCGGAACCATGGCACGAGTACAGGGACTCGGCAGTCGAGTCAATGATGACAACGCAAAGTGGTGGGTGCTGGTCGCCTCCTGTATTGCCCTCTTCATGGCAATTCTGGACAACCTCGTCGTCAACGTGGCCTTGCCCACCATTTCCGAGGACTTTTCCCCGACGCCGACCCAGATTCAGTGGATCGTTTCGGCCTATACCCTCGTGTTCGCATCGCTGCAGATCACCGCTGGTGGCCTGGGCGATCGTTTTGGCCGCAAGCGCTTTTTCCTGATCGGCGTCGCGATCTTCACGATCACGTCGGGTCTCGCGGCGCTGGTCCAGAATACGGAATGGCTGATCATCGCGCGGGCGGCCCAGGGCTTTGGCGCGGCGTTCATCATGCCGCTTTCGCTCTCCCTGATCTCGGCCGCGTTCCCGCCCGAACAGCGGGGCCGGGCGTTGGGCATCTGGTCGGCAGTTTCGGTTTCCGGACTCGCATTTGGCCCCATCGTCGGTGGCGTCATCGTCGAGTACTTCGCCTGGCAGTGGATCTTCCTGATCAATGTGCCGATCGGGATCGCCGCCTTCCTGGTGACCTCGGCTGTTGTTCGAGAGTCGCATGATGAATCGGGACAGGTTGCGACCGACATTCCCGGCACCATTGCGGTGACCGGCGCGATTGCCTCGCTCACCTGGGCGCTGATCGAAGCTGGAGAGCGGGGTTGGGGTGACAGCCTGATCGTTGGCGGATTCGTGCTGTCGGCCCTGTTGTTCGCCGCCTTCATCTTCATCGAGCAGCGCACCGCGCGGCCGATGGTGCCGCTGGAGTTCTTCAAGTCCAGCACCTTCACCGGCGCCAACATCGATTCGTTTGCCGTGTCGTTCTTCATTTCCGGCATCGCCTTTTCGATGACCATGTACTGGCAGCACATCCATGGCTACTCGGCCGTGAAAACAGGCCTGACCATGTTGCCAATGGTGCTGACGATGATGGTGCTGTCGCCGATCTCGGGGTTGCTGATCAACCGGATTGGCACGAGCCGCCTGATCACGGTCGGCATGCTGATCACCGGTGGTGCGGCGTTCCTTTATCTGCGCACCGGTCGTGAAGCGTCGTTCATGGACGTTGTGCCGGCGATGATCGTGATGGGGTTCGGTATGGCCCTGATCTTCGCGCCGATGACGACGGCGGTCCTGAACAGCGTGCCCTCGGACAAGAGCGGCATCGCCTCGGCCGTCAACGGTGCCGTTCGCGAGACAGGATTCGCGTTCGGGGTGGCGTTGCTCGGCACGATCATGAATCGTACCTACCAGGCGCAGTTCGAGGACTCGCCTGACATCCAGGCGATGCGCGATCCATCCAATCCGGCTGCGGCGGTGCTGCAACCGGTGCTGGACGTGATCGGCGAAGGGATCAACTACGCGGGGCAGGTCGTGCAGAACCCGAACCTGTTCCCGGGCTTGCCGACCGACATCGCCGACACCATTGCCCGGGTCAGTTCGGATGCCTTCGTGGCGGGTATGCACCGGTCGTTCATCATCACCGGTATCGCCATCATCGCGATGGGCATCCTCTCGTTCGTGCTGATCAAGGATTCGGTTGCCGAGCATCAGGACGGCGATGGGCCGCCGATGCCGATGCACTGATCGCCTGGGCGCCGGTCGGACGGGGGTTCGCCGACCGACGCTCAGGATTTGGAGGCGTCGATCATGCTGGCGGTGGCCCAGAACTGCTGCAACCGGGGCTTGAGCCGCGGGAACTCGTCGATGCCGATCTCGGGCGCGGCGGCGACCAATCGCTCCGCGCTCGCGCGTGCCTCCGCCAGCAGCCGCGTGTCGAGACCTTCGTTCAACCAGCCAAGCTCCGGTAGCCCGCTCTGCCGGGTGCCCATGAAATCGCCAGGACCGCGAATCTCCAGATCCTTCTCGGCGAGGATGAACCCGTCGTCGGTCGCCTCCATCGTGCGCAACCGCTCTTCGCCGTCGGCCGTGACCTGGTTGGCCAGGAGCAGGCAGTAGCTCTTCGCACCACCTCGCCCGACCCGCCCCCGGAACTGGTGCAGCTGCGCGAGTCCGAACCGCTCCGCTCCTTCGATCATCATCACCGTCGCATTGGGGATGTCGATTCCGACCTCGATCACCGAGGTCGAGACCAGGATGTCGAATTCGTGGTCGCGAAAGGCGCTCATCACCGCGTCTTTCTTCTTCGAGCCCATCTTGCCGTGCACGACATCCACCCGCAGGTCGGGGAACACCTCTTCCTGCAGGCGCCGGGCTTCTTCCACGGCAGCCTTGGCGTCGAGGTTGTCCGATTCTTCCACCAGCGGGCAGATCACGAAGACCTGGTGTCCCTTGCCGATTTCCTCGCGGACCAGGCGTTCGGCCTCCCGGCGTTGGGCGTCCCGGTAAATGCGGGTTTCGATTGGGATCCGGCCAGCAGGGCGTTCGTCCATTACCGAGACATCGAGGTCGCCCGAGAGGACCAGGTTCAGCGTGCGTGGGATGGGGGTTGCCGTCATTGACAGCACGTGTGGCTGGAAGCCTCGGCCCTTTTCGACGAGGGTGGCACGTTGGCGCACGCCGAACCGGTGCTGTTCGTCGAGAATGACCAGGGCCAGGTTGGCGAAATGCACGGTTTCCTGCACGAGGGCGTGCGTTCCGACCAGGATGTTGATCTCTCCGGCCTGCAGGGCGGCGTCGATCTCGCGCCGGGCTTTTGCCCGGGTGGAACCCGTCAGGAGGGCGACTCGTGGCCGCTGATCCTCGGGAAGTTTCTCGAACAACCGGTCCAGGCTGCTCAGGTGCTGCTCGGCCAGCAGTTCCGTCGGCGCCATCAGGGCCGTCTGGAATCCGGCCCTGGCTGCCAGCAGCGCCACCGTCGCCGCGACGGCCGTCTTCCCCGATCCGACGTCGCCCTGCAGCAAGCGCGTCATCGGAGTGGGCCGCGTCGTGTCCGCCACGATGTCGCCAATCGCCCTGCGCTGGGCATTGGTCAGCGCGAACGGCAACCCATGCTCCATGAAGGTATCGAGCGCTGCCTGATCAACCGGGAGAGGCTGGGCCACTCCCGCCTGGACCTGCTGCTTGCGATGGACGAGACCAAGCTGCAGGAGGAAGAGGTTCTCGAACTGCAGACGGCGTTTTGCCTCCGAAACCTGGTCGAAGTCCTCCGGATAGTGGAGATACTCGTAGGCGTCGTTGGCTGTGACCAGCGGCAGGTTGTCCGGCAGGAACCGGTCGGCATCGGCCAGCCAGTCCACCAGCGTGGATTTCGTTGCATCCAGCGCGCTGCGGGTGATGGCCCGGAGGGTTTTCTGGTGCAGACCCTTGGTGAGCGGGTAGACCGGTGCGATCCGGTTGGTGGTCAGACTGCGGTGTCCGACGCGCTCCCATTCTGGGGAGGCGATCTCGGGACCGCCGTCGAAGCCGCGCTGGATCACGCCGCTGACGAAGATCTCGTCCGACTCCACCAGTTGCCGCGTGATCCAGGTATTGAAGAACACGAGCCGCAGGATGCCCGTTCCGTCCGACATCCGGATGGTGGTGAATGGCTTGGCCCGCCCTTGCTGCGTGCGAATCTCAATCACCTTGCCGCGAACCGTCACCTCTCCCTCGGGATTGAGCAGACTTCCGATCGACACGAGGTTCGAGTAGTCGACGTACCGCCGGGGGGCGATCCGGAGAATCTCCTCGACGGACACCGTGTGCTGGCCACCAGTGCCATGTACCAGTTGCTCCAGTTGCATGGATACCTTGGGGCCGACGCTGGGCAGGTTTGTGGCAGCCGCATCGGGGGGCAAGGGGCGAACCGTTGCAGGGGGCTTCTCCGCGCGGGGCACTGCGGGACGGCCGGCCCGGCGTTCGCCCAGGGCCGAGTTCAGCTTGCCGGTCTCGACGCGATCGGTGCCACTGCCGAGCAATGGCTGGATGGATTTGAGGCGATTGGCCAATTGCTCGACCTGGGGTCGGCGTAACCGGTCCTCGGTCGGCAACTCACGCACGGCAGTCACGATCGCCGTGAGTTCGTCAGCGGCGACATTGGTGGCGGCAGCGGTTGCTGCCAACTCGTGGATCGTCTCGATTGCTTGCTGGCGGTTGGCGTAGTCATCGCTGCCGCCGCGCCAGATTTCCCGGAATGTTGCCAACACGCGCTCGAAGAGGGCATCGCGTGTGATCGCCATCATCGCCCTCCTGCAGTTGCGACATGCGAACACCTGTACGGATTCAGTGTACCGAGTCCCGGAACGGAGACACAAACCGCCACCCTGCCAGATGACTGGTCAAAGGCGGGTGGCGGTCGACGCAAGGTGAAGTCAGGCGTAGAGCGCGGTGGCGGCGACTGCTCCCGGCCCGGCGTAGGTCATGATGATCGAACCGGCCAGATCGACCTGGACGTTGGCCGCCGGATATTTCTCCTGGAGGGTCGCTGCGATCTTTTGGGCATCGTCCAGATTGTCGCTGTGCAACACCATGATGTCCGTCGGAGTCGGCTCAACCAGGTCGATCACCCGGCCGACTGCCTTCTTCCAGGTGCGAACGCGCTCCAGCGGCTCCACCACACCGTCCCGCAGGGCAATGATCGGTTTGATCGCCAGCGCCGAACCGAAGAGATGCTGCGCGCGGCCAATCCTTCCGCCCTTGTAGACGTAATCCAGTGTCTGCAGCACGGCAAACAGGGACGAGTGGGTGATGGCGTGCGTGGCGGCCGCTGCCGCCTCACTCGCGGTGCCTCCTGCCTGCGCGACTCTCGCCGCGGCCACGGCAATCCAGCCCAGTTGCATCGTCGTCGAGCGAGAATCGATCACGGTGATCCGCTCGGCATCGACCTCTTCGGCGGCCAGCCGGGCCGAATTGAACGTGCCACTCAGCTCCGACGAGATGGTGACGCAGACGACGTCCTCCCCGGCATCGATGGCGGCGCGGAAGGCGGCGGCGAAGGAGGGGACGGGTGGCTGCGAGGTCGTGGGCAGAGTCGCTGCGTCTCGCAACTTCGCCAGGAACTCGTCCGCCGTGATATCGACCCCATCGAGGTAGGAGGTGGTGCCAAAGCTGACGGTGAGCGGAACGACCTGGATGCCCAGCGCCTCCCTCATCGCGGCAGGAAGGTCGGAGGTCGAGTCGGTGACAACGCGGACAGGGCGTGAATCAGACATCACTGGCTCCTCGCAGGCTGATGCCAAGCATGCCGGGTCCGACATGGGCGGAGATGACCGGTCCAACCTGGACCGTTGGGACATGGGCGAGACCCGTGGTCGACGCAATCGTTGCGGCGAGGTTGTCGGCGTCCTGGGGTTCCGAGGTGTAGATCACGGCCGCCCGATCGATTGACCCGGCGTCGCTGACGAACTGCTCCAAAGCCGCGATGGCCCGGGATCGGGTGCGGGTGCGCTCGAATGGCACGATCTGCCCTTCTTCGACCCGCAGCAACGGTCGCAACTGCAACATCGTGCCGAGTAACTGGGCGGCCTTGCCAATCCGGCCGCCGCGCCGGAGATGTTCCAGGCCATCAACGAAGAACACGGTGTGGTAGCGATCGATTTCGGCGGCAATGGTGGCGGTCATGTCATCGACCGAGTCATCGGCGGTGGCCATATCGGCCAGCCTGATGGCCTGTGTTCCAAGCGCGACCGAAACCGTCTGTGAATCGATCACCGTCACCGGGATATCGGCCCGCACCGCTTCGGCGGCAAGGGTTGCTGATTGCCAGGTTCCGCTCAGGCGGGACGAAATGGTGATGCAGACAATTTCGTCATGGGTGGGGATCAGGGCACGAAACGCGTCCTCGAAAGTGCCCACCGATGGTTGGGAGGTGGTCGGCAACGTTGTGCCAGTCGCCATTTTCTCCATGAACTGGGCTGGTGTCAGGTCGATGCCATCGCGAAACTGGGTTCCTCCGAACAGCACGTTCAGTGGCACCACGGATATTCCGTACTTCGTGGCCTCGGTGGCCGATAGGTCGGACGTACTGTCGGTCACCACGGCAATGCGTGCGGACATGAACTACCTCTCACGATGTTGGCGCGTCTATTCGATGCCAATGACGAACAGGTAGTGGGGCTGGCCGCCTGCCTGGACTTCGACCTCGGCATCCGGCAGCAGGTCTGCCAAAGCAGTTTCCACGGCGGCGATGTCATCTGCCTCGGCTTCGGCGCCGGTGAAGACCGTGACGAGTTCGGCGGCGTCGGTGTCGCAGAAAGCCAACGCGTCAGCCAGCACCTGGGTGGTTTCCCCACCGGCAGTTTTGAGGACGTCATCGACCAGGGCAATCACCTGGCCCGAGGCAATCTTGAGGCCATCGATCTCGACGTCACGGACTGCCCTGGTCAGCTCTATCGTCGTGACCGAACCCAACATGTCCGTCATGCGCTGAACGTTTTCCATCAGCGGCAGGTTGCCATTGAATGCGGAAAGTGCCGCCAACCCCTGCGGCACCGAGATCGTTGGAATGATCTGCACGGTGCGATCGGTCAGGCCCTGGAGCTGATTGGCGGCCAGGATGATGTTCTTGTTGTTGGGGAGCACCAGCACGTTGTTGACCGGAGCGTCTTCCACCGCTCGGAGCAGGTCTTCCGTGCTTGGATTCATTGTCTGGCCGCCGCTGATGATGGTGGTAGCTCCCATTGACCTGAGGGCGTTGGCCAGTCCATCACCGGCGGCCACGGCGATCACTGCGATCGAGCTGGTGAACGTGAGTTCGTCATCGTCGCCGGTCACTGCCGGGTCCTCACTGATGGCGGCACTGCGCTGCTCGCTGAGAGCATCGGTTTGCAACGTCATGTTGTCGATCTTGATCTGGTCGAGGTCGCC
>CAZNQC010000022.1:19608-24961 GCA_964574825.1 uncultured Sphaerobacteraceae bacterium
TCCCGGGCACCCGGGAAGTCGATACCTGCGCCGATGACGAGAAAATTCGTGCAGTAGCCAAACGCATCTTCACCGTGCAGGTCGCTGACCTGGTCGAGGAAGGCCATCTGGGCCCCCGTCGGTGTGCCTGGGGCGACATCGGCCAGCTCGACCGTTTCGCCGCGATTGAACCGCAGCATGCCATCGAGGATGATCACGATGCCGCGACCGCCAGCATCGACCACGCCAGCCTGCCGCAGGATCGGCAGCAGATCGGGGGTTGTGGCCAGGGCGTCGTTGGCACCACCGATGGCCGCCGCCAGCACGGTATCGAGCGCCACGCTGCGACTGGCTGCCCTGGCAGCGCCGTCGGCTGCCCCGCGAATCACGGTCAGCATCGTTCCTTCCACGGGCCGCATGACCGCCTTGTAGGCCATGTCCCGGGCACCTGCCAGCGCTGCGGACAGATCCCGGCCATCGATTTCGTCACGATTGGTGATGGCGTCGGCAAAGCCACGGAAGATCTGCGAGAGGATGACGCCCGAATTGCCCCGGGCTCCCAGCAACGCTCCCCGGGTGACCAGTTGGGCAATGGTGGCCACGGGAGTCGGACCGTCGGGCAGGGTGTCGGTGGCGGCGTGCATGGTCATGGCCATGTTCGTGCCGGTGTCGCCATCGGGCACGGGAAACACGTTCAGCGCATTGACTTCATCCCGATGGGCATCGAGCCAGGCGGAGGCATGCCGGAATGCATCGGCGAGCTGCTGGCCATGCCAGATCTGCAAGGGTGCGGCGCTCACAACGTGCTCCCGCTGGGCTCGCTGACGTGCAGCCCGTCAATCGTCACGTTGATCTGCTCCACGTCCAGGCCAAGCACCTGCTCTACCTGGAACTTGACGGTTTGCATGACGTTGGTCGCCACCTGGAAGATCGGGGTCCCGTATTCCACCACCAAGGAGAGTTCGATCGAAACGCGCCCCTCGTGGACTGCGATGTCGATGCCGCGCGCGATGCTGTTGAATCCCAGCCTTTTGCCAACTGCCGAGCCCAACCCGCGGGGCGCCATGTCCACCACGCCGTAGCACGAAAGCACGGCCTGGTGAATGACCGAAATGATGGCGGCATCGGCGACTTCGACGGTGCCGTCAGGTGGTGGCTGCAATGGATCGGCCATGAACGCTCCCGGCATCTTGCTTTCATCGCGTTCGGGGTGGTGCCTGGCGCCAATCTGGCGAGGGCCCGGAACGTGTGCGATGACCTGACTCAGGTGAGCGAATGGTACCGCGTCTCGCCGTCCCTCGCGATTTGTTCGTCAGGCTCCGGCGGGCAGCACCACCCGGAAGCCGATGTTGCCGGCCGAACTGTCTGGCGTGTTGGCGCTCCGGCTGTCCACCCGGTAGCGGTTGCAGTAGGAGCGGTGGCAAAGGTACGACCCCCCGCGCATCGTCCGGGCCGACCCATGCTCCGGACCCGTGGGGGATTCGGCAGGGGAGTTCGCGTAGTAGGTGGGATCGAACCAGTCGGCGCACCATTCCCAGACATTGCCGGTCATGTTGTGGAGCCCCCACGGATTGGGGCTGAAACTCGTTACCGGCGCGGTTCCCAGGTACCCGTCGGCACGGCTGTTGCGCACCGGAAACTGCCCTTGCCAGACATTCATCCGGTGTTTGCCGCCCGGCGTCAGGTCTGGTCCCCACCAGAACGGCGTTCCGACAGACCCCCCGCGTGCTGCGTATTCCCACTCCGCCTCGGTTGGCAGGCGGGTGCCCGACCAGGAGCAGAACGCCAGCGCATCGTTCCACGAGACGTGGATGACTGGATGGTCGTCACGGTCGTCGATGTTCGACTGTGGACCTTCCGGGTGGTTCCAGTCGGCGCGGAACACCTGTCGCCACCAGGGCGCGGCGGCAGCGGCGGACGTCGGCTCGAAGGTATCTGGCAGGAGCCCGGCAAAGACGAAGGACCAGCCGAAGCGCTCCGCTTCCGTGATGAAACCGGTTGCCTCCACGAACTGGGCAAACTGCCGATTGGTCACGGACGTGGTCGCCATGCGGAATGAGGGCAGGGTCACATCGTGCACCGGGCCTTCACCGTCGTCCGGATAGCCGTCGTCGCGCGGATTCCCCATGGCAAAGGTGCCGGCGGGAATCGTCACAGCCGGGAAGTCGATTGGCATCACCACGGCCGCAGGTATTGGGGGCAGTGCCTCCACGCGTGCGGAGGGTTCGTTGCGTTCGGGTGTGCAGCAGGAATGGCTCATTCAGTGAGGGCTCCAGGCAACGCAATCGGGTCAACTGCTTCCATCATACTGTCGCGCTTTGCTGCCGTCGTCAGGTGATCACGGTCATTTGATCCGTACGTTCACTTTTCGCAACATGCCCTGACCTCTACCATGCTTGAAGAACTGGTGAGCGGGAACCTTTCGGTTCTCCTTCGCCTTCGCGGACCCTGGAGAGTCTGCCGTGCTGCGCTCGCTCAAATTGACCACCATTCGCGGTATCGAGGTCAACGTGCATCCCACGTTCGGTCTCGTGCTGCTGTGGGCAATCTGGCAATGGGGCGTCGGTCCGCAGCGAGGGCTCATGTCCCTGCTGCTGGGGTTCCTGTTGGTATTCCTCATCTTTCTCTCGGTTCTGCTGCACGAGCTGGGACACTGCGCGATGGCCCGGGAGTTCAATGTCCAGGTGCTGGATATCACGCTCTGGCCCTTCGGCGGCGTTGCCCGGATCGACCAGATGCCGACGCGCCCCCGCACCGAGTTCCTGATCTCGCTGGCTGGCCCACTCACCAGCCTGGCGATCGCCATGTTATTGCTGCCGTGGGTGATCCTGATCGGCGTCGTGGGTGGCTGGGAGGCGCTCGTGCCTGGCGGGCATCCCCTGGCCACACTGACGGTTTCGTCGCTGCTGGCCTACCTGCTGCTGATCAACCTGCTGGTGATGGTGTTCAATCTCCTGCCTGCCTTTCCGTTTGATGGCGGCCGCATTCTCCGGGCCATGCTGGTGCCTGGGATGGGGCGGGAACGCGCGACCCGGATTGCGGTGATTGCCGGGATGGCCTTCGCGGTCGTGTTCGTGATCGCTGGCATCTGGGACCGCAACCTCATCCTGGTCGTGCTCGGTGCATTTGTCTTCTTTGCCGCCCAGGCCGAAGCCAGGGTTGAACGCGTGCAATCAGGTCTCCGACGACTTCGGGTTGGCCAGTATGCCCTGTGGGACATGGGCGGTGTTGCCCCTACGGACACCCTTCGCTTTGCCCTCCGCGGCGGTCCACGCGACATGGTCGTCACCTACCAGGGGCGGGTCATCGGCATGCTCTGGCGCACCAGGTTGCTCGACAGCCTGGCTGGAGGCATCGAAGGGCGCACCGTGGCCGACGTGATGGAACCGGTCGGCTACGTCGCTGATGTCAACGACTCCATTCAGGACGTACAGCAGCAGATGAACCTGATGAATCGGTGGGCAGTGCCAGTTACGGAAGACGGCCGGTACCGGGGCATCTTCACCGCTGACCGATTCGTCCACCTCTACCGTCAGCTGACACCAGGACTGGGAAGTACTCCGGTCATCTCGGACGACTGGAAAGAGGCAATCCTTGATACGCTTTCATTTTGGAAGCATTACCGTCGGCGCTAGCAATGTATGGACATCGGTATCGCTTGACGGAACATGCGGAATGCCGGTAGAGTAAGGTATGGGGGACTTTGTATTCCCCGTCTGAGGAGGCAAACAGTATGAGAGTTTCGACGAGAGGCGAATATGGCATGCGTGCCATGGTGGCCCTCGCCCATCACTATGGGGGCGGTCCACTTTCCATTGCCGATATCGCTCGCGAATCTTCCGTGCCTCCCGCATACCTGGAGCAACTGATTGCGCCATTGCGGCGGGCCGGAATTGTGGAAAGCAAACGTGGCGCACGTGGTGGCTACATTCTTGGTCGTCCTCCCGAGGAGATCAAGGTTGGCGATGTCTTTCGCGTCATGGAAGGCCCCATTGCACCAATGGAGTGTGTTTCGGAGGACGTGTCCGAGCAGACCTGTCCCTTGATCGGCGGTTGCGAAACCCGTCCGGTCTGGCTGAAGCTGCGTGACTCGATCGTCGATACACTCGACTCCCAGACGTTGGCCGACCTGATCGAACAGCCTGCGGAGCCGGTGGCCGTATAGCGTACGTGGCGTACTCATCGCCGCGACGCCACCCGATTCAACCATGACCTACGGACAATCCACGATCTATCTCGACCACGCCGCGACGACTCCTGTCGATCCAGGCGTGGTCGATCTCTTTCTCCCGTATTTCACCGGGACATTCGGCAACCCATCCAGCATCTACCAGGTTGGGCAGGACGCCCGGGCCGGTCTCGATCGCGCTCGCCAGCAGGTTGCTGCTGTGCTTGGCAGCCGCAGCTCGGAAGTGATCTTCACCAGCGGTGCCACGGAGAGCAACAACCTCGCCTTGAAAGGCGTGGCCTGGGCTGCTCGTCTTCAGGCAGGTGAGTCTGGCCCACGACCGCATATCGTCACGACCGCAATCGAGCATCACGCCGCACTGCACGCCGCCGAAGCACTCGCCGAGCAGGAGTTCGACCTGACTGTCGTTCCCTGCGACACCGACGGGATCGTGCATGTTGCAGATGTGATTGAGGCAATCCGTCCGGAGACCTGCCTGGTATCCGTGATGTATGCCAACAACGAAGTGGGGTCCATCCAGCCGATCAGGGAGATCGCCGCCGCCGCACATGAGCGTGGCATTCTCGTTCATACCGACGCCGTCCAGGCTGCCGGGGCCCTGTCCCTCGATGTGCGGGAGCTTGGGGTCGACCTGCTTTCGCTGTCTGGTCACAAGTTCTATGGGCCCAAGGGTGTCGGCATCCTCTACGTCCGCAAAGGCACACCGATCCGGTTCCAGCAGGATGGAGGCGGCCAGGAATCCGGACGCCGGGGCGGCACCGAGAACGTGCCCCTGATCGTCGGCTTCGGCGAAGCTCTATCCAGAGCCGATGCCACCCGCGACGAGGTCAACGCCCACAACGAGTCACTTCGCAATGTGCTCTGGGAAGAACTCCAGGAACGCGTCCCCGATCTCCGGCTGAACGGCCCGACACCGGGCCCCGATCGCCTGCCGAACAACCTCAACGTGTCATTCGCGGGCGTTCAGGGCGAGACCGTGTTGCTTGGGTTGGATATGCAGGGGGTTTCGGCGTCGGCAGGGTCGGCCTGCACGACCGGTAACTCGGAACCAAGCCACGTGTTGCTGGCGATGGGGTTGAGCGAAGCCGAGGCGCGCGCCAGTCTGCGGTTCACCACCGGTCGGGGTAACACTCGCGATGAGATCGATGACGCATCCCGGGTCATCGCTGATGTGGTCGAACGCAC
>CAZNQC010000022.1:25061-27635 GCA_964574825.1 uncultured Sphaerobacteraceae bacterium
GAGGATCGTGATGTCAGCCGTTGCGTCCTCTGGTTGCTCGACATCGAGACTCCAGCAGAGGTTCAACGCCGCGAAGACCACACACCATTGCGCGAGGCGGGTTCGATCCTCGCCCAACTCCTCCGCCAGGATATCCAGCCGGCGATTGGCTCTCGGCAGGAAGTCCGGTTTCGTCGGAAAACCCCACGGATTCATCATCCAGGCACACACGTCGAACCCGCGTTCACCGATCAGTCCCTTGGGGTCGATCGTGATCCAGCCGGCACCATCCTGCCAGAGGATGTTGTGATGATGCATATCTCCATGCAGGAGGCTCGTGCTGGTTGGTTGCGCCAGCATCTCTGCCAGGAGCGTTTGCCCGCGTAGCACCAGGTCGTTTGGTATCTCAGGACGGTCACTGGGTGTGAACGCGCGCAGATCCTGCGTCCACCGGTCCAGCGGCACGAGACCGGTCGCATCCTCGGGAACTCGCCAGAATGCCCGGAGCTTCTCCGCCACGATGTGCGTCATCTCGGCGTCATCAAGGTCGGAATCGGCAAGTTCAGTTCCCGGCGTCAATCGTTCCAGCATGATCAGTGAAATGGCGGGATTATCGGCTATCAACCGCACCATCCCTGCCCCCGATGCCGCTCGTGTTGCCGCGACCTCGGCTTCCCGCTCGAAACCGGGGGGCCCGATCTTGATCACTACCTCGCCGACCGTTGCCGAGGTGCCGAACAGCACCAGGCTGACAGTATCCGGCAATTCGCGCTGTTCCAGTTCGATCTCCCACTCCTCGCACCAGGCATCGAGCAGGGCTGGCATCGTTTCGAACCAGATCCGCAGTGGTTCGCGGCCGGTCCAGTTGATCAGGCGCTGGATCATCCGGTCCGGCAGGGCAATCCCGGGACCGACGGTGGCTGGAAACCCTTCGATCATGCTGGTTCCTCCTGCTCGGGACTCTCCTGATCGTCCTCATCGGGTGCCGTACTTTCCCGGGACGCTTCGATGGCGGCTGTCAGGAGTGCCGCCCCGTCTTCCCCTTCCACCTGGCCGATGGGAGGCAGGTCGGCCAGTGACGAGAGCCCGAACAGCTTCAGGAACCCGACCGTTGTGCCGTACTGGAACGGATTGCCGACGGCCGCCAATCGCGCCACTGGTTCGATCAGTTCGCGGTTGTGCAGGGTTGCGATCACGCCCGAACTATCGACCCCCCGGATCGCCTCGATTTCACTCCGCGTGACAGGTTGGTGATAGGCAATGATCGCCAGCGTTTCCAGCGCGGCCCCCGAGAGCTTCCCTTCCCGGTCCAATCCAAGGAACCCGCTCACCTGGCTGGCGAACCGCGGCGCTGACGCCAGGAACAGCTGCTGGCCGTGTCGCTGGACGATCCAACCGCGCGTTTCGGCGGTGGCGTCGAGTTCCGCCAGTCCGGCCTCCACCCGAGCCCGTGGGACGCCAAGCGCACTGGCCAGGTCATCGATCCGCGGCGGTTCCGGTGACACCAGGAGCAGGGCCTCGATCACGGCGGCAATCTCGGAGTCTGGCCAGCCGAGGACCTCGCTGGTCTGGTCGAGTGGCAATTGAGCGGAATCGGCAGCGGTCTGGTCGGTCACGAAACGTCCTTGGGCGAAGAGTTGCTAGGCCTGCACATCCTGGGTGAGGAACTCATCGTCCTGCACGGTCCCATCTCCGGCAAACGAGCCTTGTTGCAGGGCGATGTCGGCAAAGAGCCCGTCCTGGGCTGCATTGACTTCTCCGCGCCGCACCAGCACCAACACGGCCAGGAAGGCGGTCGCCACCTCGGTGCGCGTCCGCAAGTCGTGCGTGTAGTCGCCAAACGAGAGCCAGTGATGCGGGGAAACCATCCCGGCCAACCGGCCGACCAGATCTCGCAGGCTGATCGCCCGGCGCTGCACGATGACCTGGGCCGGCTTCGTCAATGTCGAGATCCGCCGTCGCAGAGCCCGGACAAGCACCGGCGGCTCATGCGGCAACAGTCTCAGATGCCGAACCTGGTTCGGGCGCGCAATTGCGCCATGTCCGGCTCCGACTGCGGGTCGGCCCATCCCATGCAGGTCGCCCAGGTGCTTCGCCAGGTCTTTGATCCGCTTGTACTCGCGGAGTTGATGGGTGAGGTCGCTCTGCTCGGGCTCCTCGGTGTCAACCACCGGGCGGGGCAGCAACGAGCGGCTTTTCAACACTGTCAATCTTGCGCCGACTGCCGCGAACTCGGCGATCACCGCAGGCGGCGCCTCGTCCATTTCCGCCACGAACGCCAGGAACTGGTCGGTGACCGCCACCAGCGAGACATCCTCGATCGCGAGTTGGCTCTTCTCGATCAGCCGCAGCAGCACATCGAGCGGACCCTCGTAGGTGGGAAGCCGCAGTTGATAGGTGGAAAGGGTTGGATCGCTCGTTCGCTCAGCCATGCGCGAGCCCGTCAGTGGCCGGATGCAGTGGTCGCCCATCGTCAATGGCGACCAGCATGGCCAGCTCAGGGTCGGTCACCGAGTCATCTTCGTGGTGCTGCACGATCCAGGCGACCCGCTCCGGATACCCCCACTGCCGCACCATCTCACCACCTACGGCGGC
>CAZNQC010000023.1:0-15040 GCA_964574825.1 uncultured Sphaerobacteraceae bacterium
CAGTTCGGCATGCCGCTGGTGGTCACCGATGACGATGTCGCCGGGACGTTCTCCTTCCCTCGCGCCCTGGCCGACAACGATTTCACACCCGACCTCACCCCGGCCCAGATCGGCGATGGCTGGCTAAACTACCTGATCGACCGCCGAACCGTGCTCTGGTGGGGCGGGCTCGGGGTTTCCAGTGAGCACACCGCCTTCCTCCGCCTGCAGAGCGGCGTGCAGGCCCCAGCCAGCGGCTCGGAAGCGCTCAACGGCAAAACCATCGCCGAGCAGATCGGTGCCCAGATCTTCATCGATGGCTGGGCCATGCTCTTCCCCGGCGATCCGGAACGAGCGGCCGACTGGGCGCGGCGGGCCGGGAGTGTCTCGCACGACGGGGAAGCCATTTTCGGGGCGCAGGTGATCGCCGCCCTGGAAGCGCAGGCGTTCGTCGAATCCGACATGAACCGGCTGCTCGATACCGCCCTGAGCGTGATTCCTACCGATTCGACCATCGCCCGGGTCATCCACGATGTGCGCGAGTGGCACGCCGCCAGCGATGACTGGTACCTGACCCGGCAGAAGATCGGCGAACGTTACGGCTACGACAAGTTCCCCGGCGCCTGCCACATGGTGCCGAATCATGCGCTCATCATCCTCGCCCTGCTGCACGGCAATGGTGATTTCCGTCGCTCGCTGATGATCGCCAACACGGCGGGTTGGGATACCGACTGCAACGCCGGAAATGTCGGGGCGATCCTGGGTGTGCGAGACGGTCTGACGACATTCGACCAGGTGCCGGACTACCGGGACCCCGTGGCGGACAAGCTCTATCTCTCGACTGCCGAAGGGGGACGCGGTATTTCCGACGCCGTGCAGGAAACGGACCGCCTGGTTCACGCCGCCCAGCGCCTGGCTGGCATCACACCGGAACCAGCCAAGGACGGGTCCCGGTTCCACTTTTCGCTGCCGGGCTCGGTCCAGGGATTCACGGCCACCGATCCCGCATCGGCCTCGGTCAGCAACCTCGACGGACAACTGGCAGTGACCCTGACCGGCACGGAAACCACCGTCACCACCCCAACCTTTACCCCTACGGAAACGCGCGTCTTCACAAAGCGCGGCTACCGGTTGTTCGCCTCACCAACGCTCTATCCGGGCCAGGTTATCGATGCCCGGGTCAGTACACCAACCACCAATACCGGGCCGATCGAGGTGTCTCTCCTACTGCGGGTCTACGATGAGAACGACGCCCTGCAGGACATCGTGGGAGAGACGGTCACCATCGAGCCGGGCACTGATTCCGGCCTCGGCTGGACCGTGCCACCCCTCGACAACACGCCAATCCAGCAAGTGGGACTCCAGGTAAACGGCACGAACGGTGACACAGTGCTGCTCGACCGGCTTGGGTGGAGCGGGGCGCCGGAGACTACCTTCCGCAAGGGCACTGGCGCGGGTGACATGTGGCGCGAGGCGTGGGTCGACGGGGTCGATATCTGGGACCGCCACTGGCCAGTCGATTTCCAGCTTTCGCAGAACCACGGCACTGGCCTGATCGCGCAGGGCACCGAGGAGTGGACCGACTACACCGTCTCGGCCACGGTCCGTTCACCCCTGGCCGAGGCCGCCGGGATCGCGGCCCGGATCGGCGGCATGCGCCGCTCCTACGCGCTGGTCCTCCACCAGTCCGGCACGGCCCAACTGGTGAAGTACATCAACCACCCGGAGGTGTTGGCCGAAGTCCCCTTTGCCTGGGAGGTCGATCGGGACTACTCCCTGACATTGACCGTCGACGGCAACCAGCTTCGCGGCACGGTCGACGGTGTTGAGTTGACGGCCACTGACACCGGGCGCGTCCTCCCGGGCGGCAGTGCCGGGCTGATTACGACCAATGGCACGGTGGTCAGTGGTCCGATCACGGTGAAACCAGTGTCCTGATCGACGGCGGCAGAGGGTCTGGGGCCGGATCACGACCAACCAAGGACCTGTCCGGCACCCACCGACTGGAAATCGGCTGGATGTGCCGGATCGAAGAGGATCACTTCGGTTTGATTCTCAGTTCCCGTGGGCACCGCCAGGGCCGCCAGATTCCCCTCGGGCGTCAAGGCTCCCCCGAGCGTGCCCAGCGGGAACTGCTGGGCCGTGCGATTCACCAGGTCGAGCAGCCAGGTGCCAACCGGCTCAGCTTCCGGATAGCTGCTGAGTAGCATGTACCTGCCATCGGTGGTGGTGCTGTGCCGCACAGCACCATCGAGCACGACGTCGTCGAGCAGATCGAACGTTTCGCCCAACTCCAGGTCGAGGCCGACGACCGGTGCCGCCAAGAAGTTGCCAGTGTCCGGATCGCGCATGCCGCCGAAGACGAGGTGCCGCGGATCCTGCTCCCAGGGTGTCAGCGCCTTGCAGTCCAGTCCATCGAGTTCGGGCAGGTCGCGCAGGATGCCATTGGCAAGGTCCAGCCACTGCCAACGTTGCGGTGCCCCGGCATCACGCCGGCTGCCGATCATGCGATACACCCCGTCGTTCGATCCCAGGGTGGTCACCAGTGGTTGGACACCGATGCGCCCGAACACATCGCCATCCGCCGCCGGGTCCGCCAGCGATCGACGTTCGACATGGCCATCGTGGAACAGCAGAAAGTGATCCGGGTCGCCGGGGATGACATCGGCGGTCGACCAGGCAGTGCCATTCACGACCGGCAGCAGATCCCCACTCTCCAGGTGCTGCCACAACACCTGGCCCCTGGCGTTGGCGGGATCGTAGGTGGTGTAACTCACGAACTTCTCGTCGGCCGTGATGGCGAAGCTGGTGGAGTAGAGCTCGTCGTCGTGACCGTTGAGCACGACTGCCTGCTCGGGGTTGTGGATATCCAGCAGGAAGACGTTGTCTCCGGTCCAGACGCCAGCCAGCGAACCACCCGGGCCGAAGATGGGACTGGCCGGAATCAGCTCCTGGTGCGGGGCAACCGTCCACTCGGTGATCGAGGTCGCCTGGGCGGTGGCCAGGTCGTAGAGGTAGACGCCGCCAAAGTACATGGTCGGCAGAACCATGTGCGTTGGTCCACTGCTGGCACGACCGTTGATGGCCGGAGAGGGAAACATCAACCCACCCTCGTCCGCCCCGGTCACGTCGAGACTGATGAGTTCCATGGCGGCAAGGTCCAGTTGGGCTGCGCTCTCGATATAGGTGAGGTTCACGCGCTGGGGGTCTGGGGAAGGGGTGACGGTCATCACGCTGTCGGGCGTGTCGATCCGCCCCACCTGTGTTCCGGCCATGTCGAAGATATCGATGGTATCGACGAAGCCGAAGGCCGAGGCCCGCCCGACCAGCAACGACCGGCTGGCGGTGCCGCTCATGTCGCCGGGAGTTGCGTCCGGCCGGGCGAGGGTCGCCAAGGGAGCGAGGCTGGCGCCCAGGGCAGCGAGGGTGAAGGATCGACGGGTCAATTGCATGTGGTGGGGTCCCTGGCGGGGTGGAGTTCCCCGCCATAGCCGCCCGAGGCGGCAGATTCGTCGCGGGTGGTGCGCCGCGACATCGTGGTGCAGGAGTAACGCCCCGGCCGGAGGAAAGGTTCAATTGTGGTGATGTGTGGCGACGGCCGTTCCCGACTCCCGTATAGTTAAGGCCTGTTCGCCTCGCCGCGCGTCAGGAACTCCCCGCACGTGAGTCTTTCCCTCCTCGCCGATGACAGTTCGTTGGTCGATCTCACCGCGCAACAGTTGGCCACCGCCGATGCTCCCGGGGCCAGCATTGCGTTGATCGTTGACGGCCAGCCCTGGTCGGCAGCGGTGGGTCATGCCGATCTCGAGCGCACCATTCCGCTGGCTGTTGACGCCGAATTTCCGCTCTACAGCATCACCAAAACGATCATCGCCACGCTGTTGCTAACCATGCTGGAAGGGGAAGAAGCGCTGACGCTGGAAGACACGATCCAGCAACGACTTCCCGATTTTCCGGTCGACCGGCCGATCCTGCTTCGTCAGGCCCTCAACCACACGGGGGGACTGCCGGACTACGGTGCGCTTGCTTCCTACCAACGAGACCTGCGCGCCAACCCTGGACGGCCGTGGTCACCCCGCAAGTTCCTCGTCGAGACCATGGGCGACGGTCTGCTCTTCATGCCCGGCCACGGCTGGCGCTATTCGAACATCGGATACATGCTGCTGCGGCAGATTATCGAAGAGGAATCCGGTCTTCCCCTTTCCCTGCTGCTGCGGCAGGTGCTGACCACTCCGTATGGTCTGGGTTCGCTGGGCGTGGCCACCGTGCCGGCCGACCTGCAGCGCCTGACTCCTGGCTACAGCACCAGCCTGAACGACCAGGGCCGACTGGAGGATGTGACCGACCGTTACCATCCGGGCTGGGTTTCCCACGGACTCGCCACCGGCACGGCGCTCGACATCGCCCAACTTCTCTGGCTGATCTTTGGCGAGCAACGCATCCTGGCCGATTTCGTGCTGGAGGAGATGCTGCTGGAAGCACCGGTCGACGCCTCTCACCCCTGGATGCAACAGCCAGCCTATGGCCTGGGTGTGATGATGGATCGGGCCAATCGCCATGGCGTGGTGGTTGGGCATACCGGCGGTGGTCCGGGATTCTCGACGGCGGTCTATCACTTCCCCGCAGTGAAGGGCCATCAGGTGACGGCAGCCGCGCTCGTGAACCGGGACGGGGCGGACACTGCGTCCGATCTCGTGTTCCAGTTGGTGGAGCAGCTGGCCAAATAGGGCCAACTCCGAAGGGCTGCCGGCCGATCGTTCGCCGAGACCTCCCCTGTGCACCACACCGATCCTTGCGCGAGTGGCGAACGCCAGCTGAGCGGACAGAAACCAGTTGAGTGCAGGGGACAGAGGGTGACCGGGGTTAAGGCTCAGTTTCGTTGATTCCATAGGGTCTTCTCGTGACACCTTACCTTCCCTTTTCCCGGACGGGAGCGGATGACAACCGGGCCGAGGGACAAAAAAACAAAAAACGGGCCGGGAGAATTGGGCAAGAGCGAAATCCGTTGATTTCATGGGCTGTTTCACGGCGCATTATGCCGAGATGGCCGGGTCGGAATAATGTCGGGATATCGGGCTAATGTTTGGTTGGTTGCCTGAGCCACGGGTCGACATTGGATAGGGGCCGTGCCGTGGAGCAATGTCCGGGCGAAATGCGCGTTGTAAAAACGGAATATTGCCAAACGTCAGAGATTCGTTGATTCCATGGGCATCTGCAGGCTCCTTTCCTACAACGGGTGGCGACTTCCTACCAATGCAGTAACTCCTGTCGCGTCGATCGATAGAGGGTGAATCGGGCCGACAATGAGTCGGCCCCGACGAGATGGTGGACCGGTGTGATGATTGGTCCGTACCTATCGAACGCATCGAAGGGCCGAAATCTCGCCACGTTTGGCGAAATTGCTCGTTCGTACACTGCGGCGTTCGTCTCAATCACTTGCCCGCCCGTCCCACGCATCTTGACGACACCATCCAAAGATCGGTATTGGTTGGAGAGGCACCACGCCCGACCAACCTCTACCGGGAGCGCCTACGATGACGAATCACTTGCCAACACTCGCCTGGAACCGGCGGCGCCTGGTTCAGCTCGGCCTGGGAGGCACTGCCCTGCTCCCGCTGGCAGGGTTCGCCAACCAGCACGACCACTCCGGCACCCCAGTCGCGACACCACCCTCGGGCACCGACGAGGCCAGCTGGCTGGCCCAGATGAACGCCTACGCCGAGACCGGGACTTTCCCGGCGGTGCAGGAAAACGATGGCAACCTGACCAGCAGCGTGACCGTCGAGATTCCCGCCATCGACTTCACCGGCGAAGGCACCTCGTCCACCCTGCCGACCGGACCGCTGCAATACATCTACCGCTTCCAGGACAGTGAGATCGAGGCACCGGAGGGGGCTAACCAGCCCTTCCAGTACGTGGAGATCGACTGGAACACCGAGGGGGCGCCACGTGGTCCGGGTGGGTCATTCTCCTCGCCGCATTTTGATTTCCACTTTTACGTGATTCCGTTGGCCACGATGGAACAGGATCTCGTGTGCGTATCGTCGAATGGCAAGACCTGTGACGGGTTCCTGACCGACTACGACCAGATGCGACGCTTTCAACTGATGCCGGAACAGCAGTACGTGCCGGAACTCTATCGCCCGGACGTGGGGTCGGCGATTCCCATCATGGGGTTGCATCTGCTGGATATGACGCAGACCTATACGGTGGAGGCGGTCAACCACTATCCGGTGCTGATTTACGGCACGTTCGACGGCGAGGTGATCTTCCTCGAAGCGTCGGTCACGCTGAACACGTTGCAGGATGCGGTGGCCGCTCCTGACCATCGGATTACGTTCGAGGTGCGGCAACCGGCGGCCTTCCAGCACGATATCGACTGGCCGACCGAATTCGTGATCGAGCACCTGTCCGATACAGGCGGTTTCCGGGTTGGCTACACCGGTTTCGTGCGACAGACAGCGTCGTAGCTGTAGGCGTGGGTGGGATGCTGAGCATGAGCCTTGAGAAAACAGGAAGTAGAAAACAGGAAGTAGAAAATAGAAAATAGTGGGGTGGGAGATGGCGACACTCTCGCACCCTTAGATTCCGTAACTCCCGAAAACACACCAAGGGCATGGCGCGTGCGCCATGCCCTTGGTGTTTCGATTCGCTGAGCGGCTACTCGGCAAGGATGCCGTAGAAGGTCCGGCGCAGGTCGTCGAGCAGTTTCACGGCCTGCTGGCGCTGCTCTTCGGTGCCCGACTCCGCGAGTTCACGGGTGGCACCCATCAGCTTGCGCAGGCTCTGGTGGAGCGCTTCCTGCCCGTCGGTGAGTCCACGGCCATTTTCCCAAACCCGGGCCACCCGCTCCTGGTGTTCAGCCAGGTAGGCACGTCCTTCGTCGGTAATGGTGTAGCCGGCACTCTCGGCATCGGCCTCTTCGCTGGCGACCAGACCATCTTCGGTCAACTGGCGCAGGACCGGGTAAATCGAGCCCGGGCTGGGCCGCCAGCGGCCATCGGTGCGGTCGCTGATCTGGCCGATGAGGCTGTAGCCGTTGGCTGGAGCCTCGGCGAGCAACGCCAGGATGGCGAGTCGCACGTCGCCACGCCGGGCGCGCGGACCGCCTGGACGCATGCCTTCGGCACGGTGAGAGCCATGATGGGGGCCGCCACGGTGGCGACCACGATGCTCGGGACCGGCGGGACCTTCGTCGCGGAAGCGGCCGAACGGGAAGATTTTTTCAGTGGGGGTTCGCATGGATGGTTGTCCTTTCAAAAGCGATCTCTGTTTCAACAGTTCCAAAGATACTACGCGATATATCGTTTGTCAATAGCGACACCACAGATTCGAGAAATCGTACCAACGCCGAAGCCAGGCAACGCCCCGGATTCCGCGCCACGCGAGCGGTGATAATGGTGGTCTTGTTGCGTTCGATGCCAGCCGGAGACCGCTGCCATGCCTTCCATCGATCCGATTCTCGTCAGCACGTCCGTGACCGTCCCGCCATCAATAGCCTTCGAAATCCTTGTGGGTGAGATCGATCGCTGGTGGCGTCCAGGTCCGTATTTCTGGAACGACCCTGCCCGCGCGGTAGGCATTCGCTTCGAACGCGGGGTGGGTGGTCGCTGGCTGGAACTGTGGGATCCGCTCGGCGACGAGGCCTTCGTAATGGGCGAGATCACGGGTTGGGAGCCCGGGGTGTCGCTGGCCCTGACCTATCACACCGTCTCGCTGGGTGACCATGGCTATCCGGTGGACGTCTGGTTCGCGGAAGCCGAGTCTGGCACCAACGTGACACTGCGCCACGGCGGGTGGGAGGTGCTGGAGGACGAAGCCGAGGCTGCCCGCGACCGTTACGCGCGGGGTTGGGAGTCCGTGCTCGGCTGGTTCCAGAACTGGGCCGACTGGGGGTCTGCGCTCCGGCTGGGCACGCCAGTCCCGCGCCACGGTTACGTGCTGCAACCGGGCGAGGGTGTCGATGGGAACAGTGCCCTCAAGGCCAGCAGGCGGTCGACACTCGGGACGCTCTCCATTACCGACTCAGTCACCGTCGGCGGCGCACCGCCTCACCTGCACCGGGTCGATGACGAAGTTTTCTACGTGCTGGAAGGCACGCTGCTGGTCACCATCGATGGGGATACCCACCGCCTGCCACCCGGTGGCGTGGCCTACATCCCGGCCGGAGCCACCCATGCCTGGGACACCGAGGGCGAAGCCCGGCTCCTGATCATCACTGCCCCAGGCGGGCTGGAGGAATTTCTCGATCAGCTTCACTCCTGGCCACACGGCTATGCCGATGCGTGGCGCGTGCTGGGCGAGCGATATGGCTACACCCTGGTGTAGATGAAGGGATACCCGTGGTCGACGAGCAGTTCATTGCCCGATGGGCCGAGCGACTGGCAGCAGAGATTCCGGGAGCATTGGCCGTGCTGTTGAAGGGCAGCCACGTCCGGGGTGATGCCGGTTTCTGGAGCGATGTGGACTTCGACGTGCTGGTGGATGACACCGTGATTGCGGCGCCCTACCTGAGCTGGTTCGACCGCAGCGACGAGCGGATCGTTCACGTCTCGGTGGCCGTCAAGCATCTCGATGCCTGGCTGGAAGACTTCAACAAACCAGCGGACTGGGCCTTCGGGTTCGCCGCCCGGCCAGTGACGACGCTGGTCTGGGTGGATCGTCCCTCACTGACCGCAGAACTGGACCGCCCCTGGCGCGCGCACCCGCCAGCCGAGCCCGAACTGGAGGACTTCATCGAGTCGCTCGGCAAGGCGCGGAATGCATTCAAGCGCGGAGACGAGTTGGCCGGGCGCCTGGCATTGCGCGATGTCGGACTGCTGGCACCGACCTTGCTGGTGCCGCTGAGCGGCGAGCAGTTCGCGGCGACCAAACCACAGGCGCTGCAGATGGCGCTGGAGCTGGAGACGACGCCGCCGGGATACCGGGACGACCTGCTGGCCCTGCTGGGGCTCGACGGCCTGGCCCATTCGGCAGAGGAGTTGCTGGCGCTCGGCGAACGACTGGTGACCGGAATGCTCGACCTGCTGGCCGCGTTTGTGGAAGTCCTGGACCCGTTGCTGGCCCCGCACCTGGGAGCGGCGCTCCGCGAGGGAACGATTGCGGCTTACCTGGACCAGGAGCCCTACCCCGACGCAGTCGACCCAGCCTGATCCACTTCGCGGACACTACACCGCACGGTGAATTGCACAGGGCTTCTGCACCAGCCATGGCGTGGGGCCACAGACCTGGCGCGATGGGTGAGGGGGTGGAGATCCTACGCGGCGCCAGGCCGAGGCCCCCTACATTTCGTCTCTTTCCGCAACCTTTCAGGCGAGCCTGCGTCAACAGCGCGTTCCAGCACCGGCGGAAACACCTGGGTTCGCCCGGGGCGTTTCCTCCATCAGGTCTTCCCGGCCAGTTGAACGCGCGAATCAGGCGCGGCGGAGCCAGACCGTCATCGGACCGGAGCCACGGTTGGCCCAGGCGAAGTACGGAATCGCGGTGAGGGTCGTGTCGGATCGACCAGCCCGATCCCGGGCTTCGGCGTCGACCGTGCGGTAAAGCGACCCACTCCAGGCCGGAGCTGGTGACTCGAGCTGGGCATCGGCAGTCAGCACCTCCACGCCACCGGGCAACAGGTCGGGTCGCCAGGCGGCCACGATTGGAGCATCGTCGGCCAGCACCAGATCGCGCACGTCACCCAGGGGATGATCGGCGGCTTCCACACAGTAGAGCAGCGGTCCCCGGCGCAGCGCGACCCGACCCTCGTCTTCCCAGACCCATGGGTGGGCAACGATCCGCTCGGGCGGCATCGGCAACGAGAGGGTCACCACATCACCCACTTGCCAGACCCGGCGGATGGTCGCGTACTGTCCCGAGGCAGCCTCGCTGGGCGGCAACGCCTCGCCATTGATGGCCACCGAGGCACCCCGGCACCAACCGGGGATGCGGACCTGCAGGGCGAAGTCGCCGGTCTCGACGAGGTCGGTGATCTCGATGGCAATCTCGCCATCCCACGGATAACGGGTGGTTTGGCGAATGCCGACACTGGCACCACCGGCCAGCGGAATGATCGCCTCGCTATCGGCAAAGAGGTGAACCCAGATGCTCTCCAGCTGACCGTCCGATTCGGGGAAGCGGCGGGCGGTGACGGTGTAGACGTAGCCGGGAAGCTGGGACATCACGCGGGCGATATTCGGCGGGCAGCACGCGCAGCCGAACCACGCCTGGCGGCGATGGGCGCCATCGTCGGCAAGGGGGTTCTGGTAGAAGTAGGCCTGACCGTCGAGCGAGAGACCGGGCAGCATCGCGTTGTAGAGAGAGTGCTCGATCCAGTCGGCGTAGCGAGTATCGTCCTCGGCACGGAGGGCCAGCATGCGCCAGGCCCACATGATCGCCCCGATCGCGGCACAGGATTCGGTGTAGGCCCGGGCATTGGGCAGTTCGAAATCCTTGCCGAAGGCCTCCCCTTCCCAACGCGAACCGATGCCACCCGAGACGTAACTCCGGCGGGTGGTCATGTTGCTCCACATCCGGTCCAATGCCTGGCGAAGGGCCGCGTCTTCCTCCTCCAGCAACAGATCGGCCGCCCCGGCATTGAGGTAAACCGCCCGGACGGCGTGGCCGACCATTTCGTCCTGCTCACGGACTGGTGTGGCGTCCTGGTAGTAGGCTGCGCCACCAATGGTGCCCGAACCCCGGATATCGAGGAAGAAGCGCGCCTGGTTCAGGTAGCGCTCATTACCGGTTTCGCGGTAGAGCTCGATCAGGGCGAGTTCGATCTCCTCGTGACCGTCGGTTTGTTCCTGCTTCCCTTCGCTGGCCGGGCCGAAGGTGTCGCAGATGAGATCGGCCAGTTTCGTGGCCACGATCATCAGCCGCTCGTCGCCGGTGGCGCGATGGAGGGCGATCGCGGCCTGGATGAAGTGCCCGGCACAGTAGAGTTCGTGCATTTGCTGCAGGTTCGACCAGCGTTCGTCAATCCGGTCGACCGAGAAGTAGGTGTTCAGGTAGCCATTGGTGTCCTGGGCGCGCTCGATCAGGTCAACGGCAACGTCGATCATCTCGCGCAGGTCAGAGGTGTCGTCGTCCGGGTAGGCGGCGATGGCCGAGGCGGCAGCTTCGAGCCACTTGTAGACATCGGAGTCGTTGAAGTAGATGCCATCGAAGGGGCCATCGAACTCGCCCAGCACGCGGCGAAAGTTGCGGAGGCGGTTGGTGTCTTCGAGGTGCTGGAACTGTGAGGGGATGGTGACCTCGCGGTTGATCCGCAGGCGGGGAGCAAGGAACTCGTCGGTGAACCGCACCGCCCCGATCGGGACCGGCCGATGCGTGGCGTTGGGGCGCCCGGCAGTGTTGACGATGACGGCGGAATCGGGAATCAGGGTGGTGGGCATGGTGGGCATCTCCGGAGACAAGCCGAACGCGTCTGCTGGGCGCATTCTCGCATGCCTGCGACCTCGTGCTGTCCCAGATTCATGCCAAGGATCTGTCCTCAATGACGCAAACCCGTTCGCAGAGAAAATGCGCCGGTCGCGACCAGAGGAAAACCATACGCCAGTCGATGGCGTTGGACGGGGAACGTTGCAGGCGGCTGGCCAGGATTTCCCTACTGACTCTGGCGAGCCCAGGAAGTGCCAACGGGTCTGCGTACTGAACGTGACACTGCAGATTCTCAAGCAACGTCAGCTATCCGGTATCCGGTTTGCGGATATGGCAAAGCCCCGGCGACGACGTTGTCGCTGGGGCTTTGACGCCTTGGTGCCGAACGGCCGCCCGGGGAGGATTGGGAGAGAGCCTGGGAAGCGGGCGGCCCGTTCGGGTCAGGGAGGGAATCGGACGCGGGAATGATTGGAGCCTGAATGGCGTCCGATGGTCAGTAATCAGATGAGGAGCTATTCAGCCGATTCGGTGGCGTCGACGCTTACTTCCGCGATTTCCGTGGCGGGCTCGGCGGTCCGAACCGGGCTGTTCACCGGAATCTGGCGCGCGCGGGCAGCTTCGGCTTTCGGCAGCACCAGCCGGAGAACGCCGTTCTCGAACGTCGCCTCGGCGCGGGACGAATCCACGTCCATCGGCAGGGTCAGCGTGCGCTGGAACGATCCGCGGGGCAGTTCGTGCAGGTACCAGGTGGCACCCTTGGCATGATCGGACTTCGCCACGCTTGGAATGGAAGCGCTGAGCCGGACGGTGTTCTTCTCAACGGTGATCTCGACATCCTCCGCCGCAATGCCCGGAGCGGCCGCAAGGATCACGACCTCGTCTTCGGTGGCGTAGGCGTCAATCGGCAGCATGGCCTGGCCGCGCTCGGTCACGCCGTTTGGCCAGATGGTGGCGAACTGCGCCGGCCCAATGGTGTCGCTCATGAGACGATCCATGGCATTGCGCATGCTGGCGATTCCGGAAATGGGATAGCGAGTAGCCATCGTGTGCTTCTCCTGAATGATGATTCGACGTCGTTGTCTCGCGAGGACTCATCACCTCGTCTTATGCATTCAATAATAAGAACATGACCGACACGTGTCAACTTTTGGCACCCTGGTCGTTGAGGTAGTCTGCCCCTGCCGCCTGCTCCACAATGCCGTGATTTGGCGCACTCCAAATGCGCCAGGCACCATCCAGTTGCCGGCGACACATCCTCGATTTGAACTGGGAGAAGCGATGGGTCAGCTCAGGCCAAACAGGTTCCGCACGGACTCGCGCGTGTCAGCAGCCAGGACGCCACCCCAGATCCAGAGCCCCAGCACGATCAGCATCAGGATCAGGGCGATGATCCCGAGCCAGAACCCACGCCGGCTTTCGGGCTCAACTGGCACCGGCAGCAGGTAGGGATTGGGATCGACCACCGGGGTGATGCCAAGCGGTTCCACAGATGGGGAGAATGCCGTGGACGCCGCTGTCCGGGACGACGATGTGTCGGACCAGGTGCGGCTCGATGGGATGACGGCGGTGGACTGGCTGTCCACGCCGGACGTTGGGTCGATGGACGCCGTGTTGCCGCTCGATTCGGTGAGGGCGGTTCCACACTCGGCGCAGAACAGGCTGCGACTGGCATTGGGGGCGTCGCAGACCGGGCAGAGGATGCTGGCTGGCTGGTCGGTCATGGCCGGTCCTCGTCGCTGAGGAAGTAGGAATCGACGGCGAAGGCATCGGCGACCCCGAATTTCTCCATCACCACGAGGCTGACAGCGTCGGTGAAGCTGAGGCCGCGCTGGCTGCGGGAGGCGATGACCAGGGCACGCGCCCGCCGTTCGTCTTCCTCGTCGGCGTGGTAGACCGGGAGGCGATGGTCGCGCAGCCAGCGCCGGGCGATATCGGGTCCGGTGCCTTCGATCAGGAGATCGACGGTTTCGGCGATGACGTGGTTGGTGGTGAAGAGCCGGTAGCCCTGGTTGACGAGGTCGTGATAGGCGTTGACGGCAGCCTGGTGGGTGGCGTCGGTGCGGTCGACCAGCGCGACGATGGCGGAGGAGTCGACGAACGCGACGGGGATGGATTCGCTCATGAGCGGACTCCAAGGGCGGCGGCGCGGTAGGCCGGTTTGCCCTGGCCGATGTTGGCGCCAGGACCCTCGCCGATACCGATGACATCGTCCAGCAGGCGATGGCCGGTGGCGGGAGTGAGACGGTCGACGAAGGACTTGGGAGTGGTGACGGCGTCGGCGAACGCATCCAGCACGGCCCGGTCGATGAACCATTGGCCACCGAGGCGCTGTCCCTGGAGCCGACCTTCACGAAGGTAGCGTCGGACCTGTTCGGTGGAGCGATTGAGGCGGGTGGCCGCGTCGGCGACGCTGAGCAGCGTCGATTGAGGTTCCATGGATGCGCTCGATTCAGTGGGGCGGTGTTTCGTTGTCTACGACAACATGGTACCGAGATGGAGTGACGCGGGCAAGCCAGAGACGGTCAGCTCCAGCCTGAGAGGATGCACAGACCCGGCGCGATTGGTGTCCGACAAGGACTGGATCTCAGCGCCGGACCGAGAATCCCTACATCCTGACCTTCCGAAAAGATAATCCCATCATCCACTCGGAACAGCTGCGATGATGGACAATGATTGGCCGGGATGGCCGCTCTGCCCTGCGCAGGAGAGCCTGGCCGCAACCTGGAGACAACGGGCATGGAGGTGTGACGGTGACCAGTTCAGAGTTTCCCGCCGGGAGTGGGATTTCGCTGATCGATCTCGAGTTCCAGGGGACTCCGCAGGCGATTGCGGCCTACCTGATCCAGGCGAATGGGGCGACGGTGCTGGTGGAGAGTGGTCCGGCGACGACGCTGCCCACCCTGGAGGCGGGGTTGGCAGCGCATGGAGTGGGGCTGGATGACCTGACCCACCTTGTGGTGAGTCACATCCATCTGGATCACGCTGGGGCGGTCGGGCAGATCGTGGCCCGGAATCCGCGGGTGCAGGTGCTGGTGCATGAGGTGGGCGCCCCGCATCTGGTCGATCCGAGCCGGTTGTGGCGGTCGGCGGGACGGATCTATGGGGATGACATGGAGCGGCTGTGGGGTGATGCCGTGCCGGTTCCGGAGGCAAATGTGGTGGCGCTGGCCGATGAGGCGACGTTCCGGTTGGGTGACCGGGACTTCCGGGTGCGGTGGACGGCCGGTCATGCGTCGCATCACCTGGTGCTGCTGGACGAGGCAACTGGAACGCTGTTTACCGGGGACGTGGGCGGCGTGCATATTCCGGGAACGTCCTATGTGACAACGCCGATTCCGCCGCCGGAAGTGAATCCGCCAGCCTGGGCGGTGAGTGTCGATCGGATGCGGGAACTGGCTCCGGCGCGATTGGCGCTCACCCACTTTGGGGTAGTGGGTGAGGTTGAGCCGCATCTGGATGGGTTGCTGCCGCGCCTGGCCGAATTGGTGGCGATTGGGGAGCAGGCTCCAGATCTGGCCGATACGGACACGTTGACGAGGACGTTGCGGGACTACCAGCTGGCAGCATTGGGTGACGAGGCGACACCAGAGGTAGTGGCGAGCCTGGCATTGGCGAACCCGGACTACCTGGGGGCACTCGGGTTGCAGCGGCTGCTGCGAACCTGAGTCTCGCCCGCGATCGGTGCCGTGTCGGTCGG
>CAZNQC010000023.1:15140-16649 GCA_964574825.1 uncultured Sphaerobacteraceae bacterium
AGTGGCGGGCACACCGGGGTACTCTCCCCCCATTCCGATGGTCTGGGGGCCAGCTATGTCCCCGATGCGCCATTTCTGCCCGGGGAGTGGGTGACGGTGCGGGCCGATGCCTTGTTGGGCGAGACAGCCAGCGGGTCGATCACCTTCCGCATCGGCGTGCCAGGAACCCCGGCGAAAACGCCGACCCAACGGGAGGTCGAGCAACCGTCGCATGAACCACAGCAGTTCCGCTCGCGGCCGGACCTGTTGCCGCCAACCGTCACGATCACGGATACCTCGCCGGATGTGGCGCCCGGCCTGGTGGTGGTTGGCGCCAAGGTGACCGATGGCCAGAGCGGTGCCATGATCGTCGACAACCGGGGCAACCTCGTCTGGTTCAACCCGCTGCCACTCGATATCGCCGTGCAGAGCGATGTCCGGGTCCAGCAGTATCAGGGGCAGCCGGTGATCACGGCCTGGGAAGGTGTCGCCCAGCTGGGAACAGGCTTCGGACACCTGGTGATCTACGACCAGAGCTACACCGAGATCCGTCGCATCCAGGTGCCGAACGGGTATCCCGGTGCCGACCAGCACGAGTTCATCATCACTCCGCGTGATACGGCGCTCGTCATCGTCTACAACCCGCTGACGTGGGATTTGACCGCGGTTGGCGGCCCGGTGGACGGCAATGCGCTCGACAGCGTGATTCAGGAGATCGACCTGGCAACCGGCCACATGCTGTTCGAATGGCATGCCCTGGACCACATCGGCCTGGCGGAGTCCTTCAGCGCCTATTCGCCGGATCAGCCATGGGACTACGTGCACTTCAACTCGGTCGAACTCGACGGGAACGACGACTTCATTGCCTCGGCCCGTAACACGCATGCCATCTATGGCATCGAGCGTGGTGGCCGGCTGCGCTGGCGCCTGAACGGCAAGCGCAGCGATTTCCGGATGGGTCCTGATGCCCGGTTCGCCGTGCAACACGATGCCCGGCTGATGGCGGACGGGTCGATCAGCCTGTTCGACAATCACGAGGGCGACCAGTCAATGGACGGCCAGGTTCAGTCACGCGGGTTGGTGCTGCGGTTGGACGAGACGTTGCGAGAGGCGACGGTCGCGCACGAATACACGCATCCAACCGAGATTCTGTCGGTCAGCCAGGGCAACATGCAGACCCTGCCGAACGGGCACCGGTTCATCGGCTGGGGGAGCGCGCCGGTCTTCTCCGAGTTCGATGCCGACGGGACCCTGCTCTTCAGCGGGCGCTACCCCCAGGGCACCAACTCGTATCGGGCCTATCGCTTCGAATGGGAGGGCATGCCAGCCGAACCTCCGGCCGTGGTGATCGAGCAAGGACTGGGCAACCAGCTCCGGATCTTCGTCAGCTGGAACGGGGATACGCAGACTGCTCTCTGGCAGGTGCTGGCCGGGGACGATCCCGCCGATCTGCAACCGGCGGGCACGGTGCTGCGGCGAGGGTTCGAGACAGAGATCGCGATCGAGACGCCCGCCAGCCTGGTGGCACTG
>CAZNQC010000023.1:16749-18938 GCA_964574825.1 uncultured Sphaerobacteraceae bacterium
TCTGGCATTTTCCCGGGCACGTCCAACCAGGTCGCGCATCAACTCCTCCGTCAGCGGGCGTGTTTCCCCCCGGTCTGCGCCGGCGATGGCTTCGAGTAACGTTTCGTCGTCCGCCCAGCGATGGGCAAACGTCATCTCGTGCTCGACCGCGCTGGTAATGACAGCCTCCTCGGACTCGAAACGACCTTCGGCAATCTGTCGTTCGATATAGGCTTTGACGTGATCCGGGAGTGAGATGGTGATGGAGGCCATGGTGCGTCTCGATTCGCGGAAGCGTTCGGTGGTCGCTTTCATCTGCCCATTATAGGCAGCGAAGCCCCATGCTCACTCCGATACCGTGATTGTCAGCATGGGTGCTCCGGGCCTATGTCACCGATTCAATAACCTCTCCCTCAGCAGTCTCCTCCGGTTCGGGCGACGGTGTGTCCTGGTGGCCGATGAGGCGGCCATAGAGGGCGGCCGCGGGGGCGAGCACAACAGCCGAGGCAAGCAGGGCGGCTCGGATCGAGACGGTGCTGCCGATCCAGCCGAGGGCCGGACCTCCTGCCACCTGACCAATGGCATTCGCCTGGCCCGTCATCGAAATAACGGTTGCCCGGGAGGCGGAGTCCAGGTTGCGATTGAGCCAGGCGGCTTCCACCGGCCCCATCACCGCGGCGACGACCGTTCGCAGCCAGAGCATGCCGAACGCCAGCCAGAGATTCCCCACCAGCGCGAACCCAATTACCGCCACCACCTGCAGCACTGATCCTGCAGCCAGCAATCGGGCTGGAACACCACTGGCCAGCGCACCCGGATTGAACCGTTCCAGCGCCTGGGTTGCGGCGAGACCCAGCAAGGTGCCGACCACCCCAGCCACCCCAAACCAGACGACCGGTCCGGTGTAGCCCAGCACGGTGGGGAAGGTGAACCGCTCGATGATCGAGGCGGTGTTGAGCCGGTCGAAGGCTTCGCTGGCCAGGCCAACGATCAAGGCCACCAGGATGAGCGTTTTCACCACCGGGCGGGACATTGCCAGGCGGAACCCGCCGCGCGTGGTTTCCGCCATCTGATGGAAGGTTGACCGCTCGGTGCGTGGGACGACGTGCATGTGTCGTTCCGGCATCACCACGAACAGCGCGCCTGCCAACACCATCATGCCAATCCCGGCCAGCACCATCGGCAACTGGATATCGATCACGCCCAGACCGACGCTGGCCAGGGTGCCCGCCAACCCGCCGATCAGCCACATCTGGGTCGAGCGGAGGAAGACCGGCCCGACCGCATCCTCGCCGATTTCGTCGGTGATCCAGGCTTCGGTGGCGCCACTGGTGAACGTGTAGCCGATGCCCCAGAGCACCTGGGAGCCGATGACGGCCCAGAACAACGGGGTCGATCCCTCCAGCAGGAATCCACCGCCGATGAGGACGAGGCCGATCAGGATGGAGAGGCGGCGACTGTAGACATCGGCCACCACCCCGGTGGGGATTTCGAAGAGGAAGCAGGTGGCTTCCAGGACGGTGCCGACGATGACCAGTTGGAACGGACTCAGCCCGACCAGGGTGACCTGGTAGATGAGGTTGACGGTGAAGATGAGCGAGAAGCAGAACGCCTGGCCAAACGCCAGGATGAGGTAGATGGGAATCGGATCTGACGCCGGGCGGCGAGGTTGCAGGTAGGGAGGCACACAGTTCTCCAGCACGAATGACACACCAATGACCCCATCGCGCGAGCGACGGAGATACGGAGGGTTGTCTGGCGCGTGCCGGAATCACACTGGAGCCCGCGGACCGGATGGTGCGAGCGACTGCCAGGCGAGAGATCCGGGGTTAGCGCCGGTCCGTGCTGACTGTCATGCCGAATCCCCTTTGGGCCTCTGGTGAGGCGTGACGGTGACCGATGGGGGTGCAGGAGTTCCTGAACAGGGTCACGATACGAGAGCGCCGGGGGCCAATGCAAGGTTGCCAATGCACAGGGCCGACAACAGCCGAGCCCAATCGCACCCTCGACACCTCTTTTTCAGGCTCGGCAGGTCGGCCCGTACAGGGTATTGGGCGAGCGCCCAGTTGGCACCGGAGCGAGGGCGGACAGACCCGGCGCCAACCTCGTCCGCGAGGTGCGCTCCCCAGCGCCGGGCCGTGCGCCCGTACATTCGCCCTCCCTCACCGTGGTGCGCCCGAAATCAGGCGGCAAGATCAACCGGTGGTTCG